>JAQGLD010000501.1 GCA_028293055.1 Alphaproteobacteria bacterium | reverse complement strand
CTGCGGTGAGCTCGTCCCAGCGCTGCGGCACCGTCCAGTCCTCGGCGGCGCCTGGCGGCGGAGTCGGCGATGCGAGCGCGCCGTGCTTTGCGGGCCTGACCTGGTCAGTCTGTCTGGTCATTTCGGGTCTTCCTTCACGAACAAGAAAAAACCCCGCCGGAAGTTTCGGGCGGGGTTCGGATGGCTTGCTTGGCTAAAGCGCGTCAGTCCGATACCGCCCGGGCGGTGCCGTAATAAAAATATGTGAAAACGACGCCGGCCGCCGCGCTGCGGAGCGCTTTGGCCTCGAGGGCCTTGAAAGCCGAATTCGTCATGACCTCTACCTGACCGAAGGCATGATTCCTGTCAACGAAGGGATCCCATGTTTCGCCTGAACTGTGCCTGTACGGTCACAGCCGCTTGCGAGCGATCACGCAGAAGGTGGAGGCATTGTCCGTGCTGTCCTGGAGATCGTGGCGCAGGATGACGAGCCCATAGGCTTCCGCGGCCGCTTCGGAGGCCAGCACGGCCTTGGTCGGGTCTGCGAGCGTCTGCGCGGCGGCCGCGGTGTTCGATGCCGCCTCGGCCGCGAGGCCGAGCGACGCGAGCGTCTGGGCGCATTGCTTGAGGGCCATCGGATGGCTGACCGCGGTCCTCAGCTTCTGGACCTCGCTTCCGGGCAGGCCGAGCAGGTGGATGCGGATCGGCAGGACATGGCGGGCGACGACCTCGACCCCGTCGGAGGCGGCGAGCAGCGCCTGCACCTCCTCGACCGCACCGGCGCTGTTATTCTCGAACGGCAGCATTCCAAGATCGGCCTCGCCGTCGAGCACCGTCTCGATCACTTCGGCGAACGTCGCGCGGCCGATCGAGCGCTCGTCGCCGAGGAAGGAGCGGCACGCTTCGTGGCTGAATGCTCCGGGGACACCCTGATAGGCGACGCTCATCGTCAATTTCCCTCGAGCAAGGCGCGCACCGCGGCAGCGACATCCAGCGCCTGCGCGGCGTTGAGTCGGGGATCGCAATGGGTGAGGTAGTTGCGAGGCAGATCGGCCTCGACCAGGGCAGCGCTGCCGCCCAGGCATTCGGTGACGGCTTCGCCGGTCATCTCGAGATGCACTCCGCCGGGATGGACCTGCTCGGCTCGCGCGACCTCGAAGAAAGTGGTGATCTCGGTGACAATGTCGGAGATCACGCGGGTCTTGATTGCGCCGACGCTACGGGTGTTGCCGTGCATCGGATCGATCGACCAGATCGCGTGGCGGCCTTCCCGCCGCGTCGCGCGCATCATTTCAGGAAGCGTGTCGGCGATCGCGCCGGCGCCGAAGCGGCCGATCAGCACCAGCCTTCCCGGCTGGTTCTGGGGGTCGAGCACATCGATCAGGCGCAGCAGCGAGTCGATGTCGAGGCTTGGCCCGCATTTCAGGCCGACCGGATTGGCGACTCCCCGGGCGAACTCGACATGCGCGCCGTCCAGCGAGCGGGTGCGGTCTCCGATCCAGATCAAATGGCCCGAAGTGGCCCACCAACTCTCGGTCGCCTGGTCGAAGCGGGCGAGCGCCTGCTCGTAATTGAGCAGCAGCGCCTCGTGGCTGGTGAACATGCTGATCGGGCGGACATCGGCCTGAATCCCGGCCTCGTTGTGGATCCGCCGCAAGTCCGCATAGGAAGCCGCCGCGAAGGCGTCGAGCAGCTCGATCGTCACCTCGGCCTGGCGGTGCGCCTCGAGCAGCCGCTTGGGATCGGGCGTCCGGCTCGCGCGGGTGAAGTCGGGGCCGTTGACCGCGTCGCCGCGATAGCTCGGCAGAATGATCTCGCCGACCGTCTCGGTGGCGGCGCTCCGCGGCTTGGCGAACTGGCCGGCGATCCGGGCGAGGTGGACGATCGGGATGTCGGCGCCCGACTGGAGCATCGCGCCCATGCGAAGCAGCAGATTGAAGGTGGTGCGCACCTTGTCCGCGCCGAATTCGGCGAAGCTCTCGGCGCAATCGCCGCCCTGGAGCATGAAGCCGCGGCCGGCGGCAACCTGGGCAAGCTGCGCCCTGAGCAGCATGATGTCGTGCACATCGACCAGGGGATCCGACGCTGCGAGCCGGCCCTCGACCCGGCCGAGCGAGGCTGCGTCGGGATAGACCGGCATCTGCGCCGCGGGCCGCTGCCGCCAGCTCGCCGGCTGCCAGGGCGCACGCCGGGGAATGGCCCGCGGCGACACGTGGCTCTCGATCGCATCCTCGGGGGCGACCCGGCCGACGCAGCGCGCCACCGGCTTGCCGTCCTTCTCTTCGATCGTGTCGAACACGATCAGCCCGTCGTCGCCGGCATCGATCGCGAAATGATCGGAGATCACCGCCACTGCCTCGCCCGAGCGCGCCGCCTCGATCGCCTCGGCGGGATCCTTGACCCATCGCACCGGCGCGGCCGGGCCGAATCGGCCCCGAACCATCTCATAGAGCGAGAGCCGGTCGCGGCCCGCGCAGACGACGATCTCGGTCCGAGCCTGCGCCTGGAGGCCGTGCGACATCAGGGTGCGCCAGACCTGGGCGATCAGGTCGCGCGGGGCGTCGCTGCGCGCCGCGAGCCTGCCGATCACCTCCGCTTCGCGCCTTGGGCGCAGCTTGAGCCTGCCGTCGCCCTCGGCATCCTTGGAGGCGGCGACGGCCGACGAGGCCGCAAGCCGCTGCTCGATCAATTCGAGAATCGCGTCGTCGACCCGGTCGATCTCACCCCGGAGCGTCTGGAGGGTCGAGGATGCTGCGCCCTGCGCGGGCGATTCGCTGCGGTCGTTCAGCATTTTCAATTCCTTCCGCCGCTGCCCTGGGGGCAAGGGCGACTTCAGCGCGTTGCGTTTCAGCTACCTGTCCCGGCACGCCCTCGGGCGTACCGGCCGCTAAACGAGCCGAAGAAGCAGCCGCACGCCACAAGCGAGGAGGGAATGTCCTGTCCTTGGCTCATGGGTCTGGCTCCTGCGAAATCGCGAGCGCCAAGAGTGGCGGGAGGGGGCGGAGCTGTCAAGTTGGGATCCAATCGCCGGGCTCGGCGGTCCGGCCCGTCGCGACGAATCGCGCGGCGACGCCGCTTGCCATTGACGAAGCTTCATTTGACAGGCGAACGTCGATTATCGACGATCGGACACCGATTGGATTGGCAAAGGGGAGAGAGCGCGATCATGCGCAGGAGGTTGGGCAAGCGCGCCACGAGGAAGTTCAAGCGCAACATGCGCTTCGTCGGAGCATTGCTCGCTCTCCTCATTGTGATCATCGTCGCTTTCGAAGTCGCCCCTCGCAACGACGACGCCCCGGTCCTCCGCGTGCCGAGCGCCTCGGAGGGCTGACCGGCTCGACTGCGCGTGCCGGGTCGCCGGGCCTGGCTTCACTTGAACCCGGGCCTGGCTTCATTTTGAACAAAGCCTCGTTCCGCCGGTTCTGTCCGCTCCCGCATTGAAAGTCGCGGGGTGGATGCGCACGTCCCGGCGAAGCAGGAGTGATTGATGGCCAAGGTCGAGATCTACACGAAGTTCGGATGCCCTTATTGCTCGCGGGCCAAGCAGCTGCTCGGCGACAAGGGTGTGGCCTATGACGAGACCGACGTCTCGATGGATTCGGCCAAGCGCCAGGAAATGCTTGGGCGCGCCAACGGCCGGACCACCGTGCCGCAGATCTTCATCGGCGGACGCCATGTCGGCGGCTCCGACGATCTCGCCATGCTCGAGCAATCGGGCAAGCTGGACGCGATGCTGGCCGGCGCGGAAGGCTGAGCCTTCCGGCGCGTGGACCTGGGGCGCTGAGTTACGGCCGGACACCCTTTGGCCTCCCTGTCCGCGGAGCGGATGGGGAGGGGAACCACCCGAAGGGTGGTGGAGGGGTAGACGGCGCCGGTCTGTGGTTCTCTCTGAACCCACTGAATCTGCGACAGCTACCCCTCCACCATGCTTCGCATGCATGGCCAGGTGATGATTGCCTCGGCAATCATCACCCCTGTCCGGGGGGGGCAGGGCGGCCTGGCCATTCCCCATGAGCTTCGCTCATAGGGAGGACAGCCATTGGCGCCGATGCTACCCAGTCCTTCACACGCCCTTCCGCTCGAAACAGGGTAAGACCTCCCGCTTCCGATTCAGGACAATCCATGCTCGCTCCGAACCTGCGCCGGCCCTTCATCCTGGCAGCGATCATGATCTCGTCGTTCATGATCGCGATCGAGGCGACGATCGTCTCGACGGCAATGCCTCAGATCGTCGCGTCGCTCGGCAACCTGAACCTCTATGCCTGGGTGTTCTCCGCCTTCCTGCTGGCGCAGACCGCGACGACCGTCGTCTTTGGGAAGCTTTCCGATCTTTACGGGCGCAAGCCGATCGTGATGATCGGAATCGCGGTCTTTCTGATCGGCTCGCTGCTCTGCGGATTCGCGACCTCGATGCCGGCCTTGATCGGCTTCCGCCTGATCCAGGGGTTCGGCGCCGGCGCGGTCCAACCGGTGACCCTGACGATAGTCGGCGATCTCTATCCGGGCCACGAGCGCGGCAAGGTCCAGGGCTGGCTTGCCAGCGTGTGGGGCATTTCGGCGGTCGTCGGCCCGCTCGCCGGCGGGCTCATCATCCAGCATCTCAGCTGGGCCTGGATCTTCTGGATCAACCTCCCGATCGGCATTGCCGCGGCGGCCGGCTTCCTGGTCTTCCTGCATGAGAAGGTGGAGCATGAGGACAGGAATGTCGATGTCGCCGGCGCGAGCCTGTTCGCCATCGCGATCGCCTCGCTGATGGTCGCGCTCACCGATATCGGGGCATCGGCGAGCCTGGTCGTTCCGGCCCTCGGCGTGTTCGTGATCGCGTCCGGCCTGTTTGTTCTCCAGGAGCGGCGGGCGCGCGATCCGATGGTGGCGTTCGGCCTTTGGGCGCATCGGCCGATCGCAACCGCCAACATCGTCGGCCTGCTCAGCGCGATGGCAGTGATCGGGCTGACCACCTTCCTGCCAATGTATGTGCAGGCAGTGATGAACCGTTCCGCCCTTGTCGCGGGCTTCACCCTCACCGTGATGGTCCTGGGCTGGCCGATCGCGGCGACGCTCGCGGCGCGCAATTTCCATCGTTTCGGGCTTCGGCCCACCCTGCTGCTCGGCAGCCTGCTGCTTCCACTCGGCGCAATTCCGTTCCTGTTCCTTCGGGCGGACCTGTCGCCTCTGCTCGCCGGTTTCGGCTCGATGATCATGGGCTTCGGGATGGGCCTGCTCAGCACCGCCGGAATCGTCATCATCCAGGGCAGCGTCGGCTGGGCCGAGCGCGGTTCGGCGACGGCTTCGAACCTGTTCTCACGCAATCTGGGAAGCACGCTCGGTGCGACCTTGCTCGGCGCGGTGCTCAATCTTAGCCTCGGCCAGTCCGGCCGCTCGGTAGCCTCCGATCGGATACGCGGCCTGATCGAGCACCGAGTGTCCGGCAGCGGCGACGACTCCGTTCGCCTGGCCCTGGCCCACGGCCTCCACCTGACCTTCTGGGGGGTGTTCCTGATCGCGCTCGCAACCCTTTTGGTTTCCTTCCTGGTCCCTTCGGTCGCGCTGGGGGGCGCAGACCACGAATAAATCCGCTCCACACGCCGAAGCCCGCTGCCGACTCCCGCGGACCTATGGTATCGGTCGATCGGCTCTCGCGATTGAGTCGCCGCTGCCGCCGGTCTCATGGCCTATTTTTCGCCGACCATGAGAATGGCTTCAGCCGCTACATGCTCGGGGGAGATGGGAATGCGCAGCTTTTCAAGGATGGGTCGCAAGGCCCTGTCGCTTGTGGTGGCGGCCGCAGCGCTTGCGCTGCCGACCGCTACCGGTGCCGCGCAGGGCGTTCCGCCTTTTCCCGCAGCCTTCCGCACGGCCGAAATTCCCGCAAACGGAATCACTCTCCACGTCCGGACCGGCGGCCAAGGCCCAGTCGTCGTCCTGCTCCACGGATATGGCGAGACCGGCGACATGTGGGCGCCTCTGGGCGACGAGCTGATGCGAGACCATCGGGTAATCGTTCCCGATCTGCGCGGGCTCGGCCTCTCCTCGCGGCCGCCCGGCGGTTACGACAAGAAGACCCAGGCCGAGGATGTGAACGGCCTGCTCGATGCTCTCCATGTCGACCGCGCCGATCTCGTCACCCACGATATCGGCAACATGGTCGGATTCGCCTTCGCCGCAGCCCATCCCGAGCGGGTCCGCAAATTCGTCCTGATCGATGCGCCCGTGCCCGGTGTCGGGCCTTGGGAAGAGATACTGAAGAACCCCCTGCTTTGGCATTTTCGTTTCGGCGGGCCGGACATGGAGCGGTTGGTCAAGGGCCGGGAGCGTATCTACCTCGACCGCTTCTGGAACGAATTCTCCGCGGTCCCGGCGCATTTCTCCGAGGCTTCGCGAGTCCATTATGCCCGGCTCTATGCTCTGCCGGGGGCGATGCATTCGGGCTTCAGCCAGTTCGCCGCCTTCGATCAGGATGCGATCGACAACCGCACTTTCCTGGCCCGCGGCAAGCTGACCATGCCGATCCTGGCGATCGGCGGCGAGAAATCCTTCGGGCTCCAGATGGCGGAGGTGATGCGCGCCGCCGCCACCGACGTTCAGGCCGCGGTGATTCCAGGCTCGGGCCACTGGATCATGGAAGAAAATCCGTCAGCCACCGTCGCTGCGGTCCGCGCCTTCCTGGATTCGCCGGCCCAGTGAATTCGGCCCTTTGATCCGACCACGCGAAGGAACAGGAAATGCTCTACGCCGTGACCGGCATTCTCAAGGACGGAAGCGAGGATCGGCTGGCCGGTCTGCAGGACGCATTCAACGAGCATCTCTCCCAGCCGTTTCGCAGGCTGCGCGTCGCGGGCACGCTCTGCGACGGCAGCGGGCGAAAGAAGGGATTCCTCGCCTTGATCGAGGCTGACACGATCGAGCAGGCCGAGGCGTATCTGCGCGAAAGCCCGGTCTATCGGGCCGACCTTTACGAGCGGACGGACGTATCGGAATATGAGATCCAGGTCGGCGCGATCGCCGGAATTTGAGCGACGGGGGCGAACATGGCGGCTGGCAGCGGGATGATGTCGTGACCGGGGTCGCAGCGGCCGCATCGCCCGCGGTTCGGGGCTGAGCCGCGATGGCGACCGCTCCATCGATCCGCGAAACCCGCGCCAGCCAGATGTTTCCGGTCCTGGCGCCGGCCGAGGTCGACCGCCTGCGCCGTTTCGGCGAGGTCCGCCATTACGCGTCCGGCGATGCGCTGATCAAGCTGGGGCAGGCGGGGGCCGGCCTCTCCATCATCCTCTCCGGCCAGGTGCTGGTCACTCGCCACGACGGGCCGAGCGGGCAGGCGCCGATCGCCACCCACGGACCCGGGGCCTTTCTCGGCGAGCTCGCCCAGCTTTCGGGGCGCCCGTCCCTGGTCGACGCGCATGCCGATGGCGAGGTCGATGCGATCGTGATCAGCCCGGAGCGGCTGCGCGCGCTGCTGATCGGCGAGGCCGAGCTTGGCGAGCGGATCATGCGTGCCCTGATCCTGCGGCGGATGGGGCTGCTCGAGGAGCGGGTGGGCGGGCCGATCATCGTCGGCCGGGAGGGCGATTCGAACGTGCTGCGGCTGGAGGGCTTCCTCTCCCGCAACGGCCACCCCTATCTTCGGCTCGATCCCGAGGCAGACAGCTGCGCCAACGCTCTGGTCGAGCGATTCCACGTCGATCCGTCCGAGCTTCCGATCGTGCTGTGCCCTGGCGGCCAGCT
>JAQGLD010000494.1 GCA_028293055.1 Alphaproteobacteria bacterium | reverse complement strand
CAGTCGCGCCGGGAACGATCATCACCCAGCGACTGCCCGGCAAGGAATCCGATTACGATCCGGCCGGCCAAATCCGCCGGCGCATTCCGATGCAGCGGCGCGGGACGACCGACGAGATCGGCAAGGCTGTGCTGTTTCTCGCCTCGGACCTCGCGGCCTATGTCAGCGGCCAGACACTGGCCGTCGACGGCGGCTGGACTGCGGCCTGGCTGATGGATTTCGATTCGGAGGCCAGCCGGCCCAAGCCGCTGGCACGCTGAATGAGGCAGGCGCGGCGCACCGAAGAACGACGTCGCAAGGACCGAGAGGAAACCAGTCTATGCTGACTCACGAGCAGAACGACCAGCTTAGCCGGGTCGAAGGCGATGCGCCGATGGGGCAATTGCTGCGCCATTGGGCCTGGTTTCCGTTCGCCTTGTCGGAGCAGATCAAGCCGGGCGACGCTCCGTTCCGAGTGCGGCTGGTCGGCAGCGACTATGTTGCGTTCCGCGCCCCCGACGGGCGCATCGGCTTCGTCGACGAGGCCTGTCCACATCGCGGCGTCTCTCTGGCCCTGGCGCGCAACGAGGGCTGCGTGCTCAGGTGCATCTTCCACGGTTGGGCAATCGACGTCACCGGCAATGTGGTCGAGGCTCCAACCCACAGCGGCGATAGCGAGACGTTCCTGAGCCGCATCCGCAGTCAGCATTATCCGATATGCGAGGCGGCCGGGCTGGTCTGGGTCTGGCTCGGCGGCGACCCGGTCGGCGAATTTCCCGCCATGCCGTTCATGGAGCTGCCCGGCGAAAATGTCTGGATGACAGTCACCAGGGTCGACTGCAATTGGCTCCAGGGCGTCGAAGCGTCACTCGATTCCGCCCATGTCGGGACCCTGCACAAGAGCTGGATCCCGAAGCTCGCGGCCAGCGTCCGCCAGGGGGCGACGATCGCCCTGTCCCTGAAGGCGGTTGCCCCAAACTACGATGTCGAGCGCAAGCCGTTCGGGCTGAGCGCCACCGCCCTGCGCGAGCTCGACGACGGCTCGACCTATGTCCGCACGACTCAATATGTCGCTCCGTTCGTCAACATCGTACCGGGCAGTGAGCAGAGCGAGGGCTCCATCTTCATGGGCGTGCCGATCGACGACACCCACCATCTCCTCTTCTTCGGCTATTTCTCCGACAAGATCGCGTTCGACGAGAACACTCCGCGAGTGCAGGCGCTGATCGGCAACGGTCGCGTCGACCGCGGCAATTTCGCGCCGTTCAAGGGCACACGGGAGGATCGCTGGGGGCAGGATCGCGCTCTGATGGACCAGGGCCATTTCACCGGTTTCGGCGACAATCTGCTCGAAGAGGATATCGTCGTGCAGGTCAGTATGGGACCGATAGTCGACCGGACCAGGGAGCATCCGTCGTCGAGCGATGTCGCCATCGTCCAGGCGCGGATGCTGCTGCTGCGGGCGTTGCGAAACCGCAATGCCGGCGAGCATCCGCTCGCGCCGCACAATCGCGGCTGGCGCGCCGCCGAAGCCAGTCCGGTCGACCGAGTGACCCCAGCCGACCAGGACTGGCGCACATCGGTCGGAGCCTGAACCGAATCCTTCCCAGCAGCCACGCCAACCGGAGGAACTGCATTTCTAGTCTCCGTTCCGGCCTGACTTCTGGCCGTCGGCGAAGGATGGCGCACGTTTCTCCGCAAATGCGCGCAGCCCTTCCCGAACATCCCCGGTGGAGACGAGCTCGGCCGCTAGATCCTGCTGTACACGGTGCTGCTCGGCGAGCAGGTGATCGCGCCACGCTCGCACCATCTTCTTGCTTGCCGCGACTGCGGTCGGCGAACTCGAAGCGATGACTTCCGCTTTGGCCATCGCAGTTGTCAACAGTGCCTCGGGCGGTACCAGCATCTGCACCAGCCCCAATCGCCAAGCCTCGGCGGCGCTCATCCGCTCGCCGGCGAGCAGCAGGTCCATCGCGGCCCCGATCGGGATCATTCGCGGCAGCAGGCTGACCGCAACCGCGGCGAGCAGACCGCGCGAGGCCTCGGGAAAGGCGAACCAGGCGGTGTCGGCGGCGATGCGGATGTCGCAACACAAAGCGAGCTCGAACCCTCCGCCGACCGCAAGGCCGTTTATTGCTGCAATCACCGGCTTGCGGCACGCGCCCACCCCGCCGATGTCGGGGCTCGACACTCCGGGCGGGATTCCAGCCTCCATTCGCTCGCCAAGGATCTTGAGGTCCGCCCCAGCGCAGAAGGCGCGCTCCCCGGCCCCGGTAATGACCGCAACGCGCTGGGCTGGATCGTCGTCGAACTCCTTGATGGCGTCGGCGAGCGCCTGCGAAAGGTCGGGGCTCAAGGCGTTATGCCGCTCCGGCCTCGACAGGGTCAGGACGGAAATCCTGCCCCTTCGTTCGATCTGCAGTTCCTGGTTCGCGGCCTCGCCCCCCTGAGCCCGCAATCTACGGCCCCGAAGCTGCGATGGGGGTCCCTCCCAAGGGGACTCGCTGGCCGCACCGGCCGGGCACGATAAGCGCACCATAATCCGGTGCATCTCAAGTGCCGGGAGCGGCCGGTCGATACCCCGCATGACCGCAGCTCAAATACGATGGCGAGAGCATGCGGGCGGAGGGGATCAATATGCACATCAATCGGCAGGCGCGTCATCATCGCAAGACCATGCTCCTGGCCTGTTCGAGCCTGGCGTGCTTCTGGGCGGCACCCGCCTCGGCGCAATCCGCGCCCGCCGATCCGGCTGCGGCGAAGGCCGACGCCGCCCCCAAAACAGAGACCGCCGCGACCGACAATGCCGATACCGGGCTCGGAGACATCGTTGTCACGGCACGGCGCAAGGAGGAAAGCGCCCAGCGAGTCCCGGTCTCGGTCATCGCAGTCTCTCCCCAGACGATCCGCGAACAGAATATCGTAAGCCTCGTCGATCTGCCGCGGGTCGCGCCCGGCCTGACCGTCACCCCGACCGCGCTCGGCAGCACCCGCCCTGCCTACCAGATCCGCGGCCAGCGTGCCGCCGCGACCCGAATTCAGAGCGATCCGGCGATCGTCGTCTATTTCGCCGAGGTCGGCCAGTCCCGCGCCGCCGGCACGCCGCAATCCCTTTTCGACATCGAGTCGGTGCAGGTCCTCAAGGGGCCGCAGGGAACTCTGTTCGGTCGAAACACCACCGGCGGCGCAATCCTGATCACGCCAAAGTCCCCCACGCATGATCTCGGCGGCTATGTCGATGTTTCGGGCGGCGATTTCGGCATGCGTTCGGTCGAAATGGCGCTCAACCTGCCAATCGAGGACAAGGTGGCCTTGCGCTTCGCCGGCAAGATCTACCGCCGCGACGGCTATTTCTCGAACACGCTGCGCCCGGGCGAGAAGAGCTGGGACGAGCACAACGAATCCTACCGTATCTCCCTGCGAGTACAGCCATCGGACGGAATCACCACCGATTTCATCGGTACCCTGTTCCACTCCAACGTGCTCGGCTTTCAGCCCAAGATCAGCTATGCGCTGGCTTCCGCGGTGCCGGTTCCAGCGCTTGCGCCCGGATTCGTCGCCGAGGTGAATGCAGCCAATGCCCTCGGCTTTTACGAATATCGCGAATTCTTCAAGGCGCAGAATCGCGACAATGTGAAGTCGATCCAGAACACGACCACGATAGAGTTGACCAACGGTGGCCTGCTCGGCGAATCGAAGATCAAGAACATCATCGCCTATCGCCACATCCGGAATCATTTCAGCACCTTCGCCGACGGCTCGGCGCTCGGCATCCTCAATACGTTCGGCGATTATGACGGCACCCAATTCAGCGAGGAGCTCCAGCTGCAAGGCAAGAGCGGGCCCGTCGACTATGTCGCCGGCCTGTTCTACTCGACCGAGGAGGGAAGCGATTTCACCAATGCGCAGACGTTCCGCGCGCTGCCGCTCAACTACACCGATTATGACGGCAAGAATTCCAGCCGTTCCGCCTTCGCCCACGTCAATGTCGATCTCGGCAGCGGCTTCTCGGTTGCCGGCGGAGCCCGCATCACCCGCGACGATCGAATGATCAACTCGCATGTGCGCCAGCAGCGCACGCCGACCGTGGCGATACCCGCACCGTTCGTCTGCCAGGCATCCGGAGTCAGCGTCCCGATCGCCAATATCACCGATCGCTCGCTCTGCTCGTTCGTAACGACAGCGAGGTTCACCGAGCCGACCTGGGACATCGGGGTCAACTATCAGGTCGATGCCGATCACCTGCTCTATGTCGCGCATCGCCACGGCTATCGCTCGGGCGCCGCGCGCTCGGCGACGACGCCCGATTTGCGGCCGGAGAAGGTCAACGACGTCGAAATCGGATCGAAGAACCAGTTCGACCTCGGCGGCACTCCGATCCGATTCAATCTGATCGGATATTATGGAAAGTATAAGGACCTTCAACGCAACATCGCGGTGATTCTCAACGGAGTCGCCGGAACCCAGGATCGCAATGCTGCCAAGGCCCATGTCTATGGGCTGGAGAGCGAACTAGAGGCGCGCTTCGGCCGTATCTTCACTCTCAACGCGTCCTACGCGCTGACCATCTCGAAATATGACGATTACAGCAATTCGTACAACACAGCCGGGGGCCTGGTGGTCGTCGACAATCGCAGCTCGATCTTCTCCTACGCGCCCAAGCATATGGTCAGTCTCAACGGAACCCTGCACATTCCGGCACCCGAGAGCGTCGGCGAACCGTCGCTGACTGCCGGTTATTCCTATCAGACCAAGTTCCAGACCACCGACGCCAATTCGACGAATTGCGGCCCCAACGGAATCGAGAAATGGTGCCTCAACCAGGTCGGCCTGCTACCCGGATACGGCCTGCTCAACCTGCGTGCCGACTGGCGCCATGTCTTCGGATCGAGGGTCGATATCGGTGTGTTCGCGACCAACGCGCTCGACAAGAAATATTATGCAGGCAGCTTCGCGCTCGTCAACGCGCTCGGCTTCGCCAGCCGCTGGCCCGGCCCGCCGCGGATGATCGGCGCCGAGCTGCGCTTCCCGTTCGGAAAGGGCAATTAGGAGCGCCGCCGCGGAAGATGAGGCGGACGCGACGGCCCCTTCCGGCAAGGCCGCGCGGTCGGTCCGTCGCGGAAGTGAAAAGCGTGGCTGACGGAGAGACTGGATGACACCCATCGCGCAGGCTCTGAAAGCCCTCGACGCAGCCGACCATTGGCTGAAGCGGGCGCCTCTCCGCCAGGCCTGGCTTGAGAACGGTCTGCATACGGGCGAAACCCTGCCGCAGATCATCGAACGCAAGGTCGCCGCGGATCCCGACATCCAGGTGGTATTCGGGTCGCGCGAGCGCCCGAGCGCTCCGACGACCAGCCAGATGCTCGCCGAAAGCCTCGTCGTTGCCCGTGGCCTGCGCGCGCTCGGCCTGGTCGAGGGCGATGTCGTGGCGATGCAGCTGCCCAATTGGAGCGAGGCGGTCGTCGCCCTCCTCGCCACCTGGCGGCTCGGCATGATCGCGGTGCCGATCGTTCACACCTATGGTCCGGCCGAAATGTCCTACATCCTCGAGACGACGTGCGCCCGCGCGCTGTTCGTGCCCGACCGGTGGCGCAAGATCGATTATGATGCGCGAATCCAGGCCTTCTCGGATTTGCCCTATCTGGAGCATGTGATCGTGCTCGGCGACGGGCCGATGTCGCGGCCGGTGACTCGTTGGGAAGAGCTGCTTGCAATGGCGGACGATGCGCCGCTTCCCGCGCTCTCCGCGAGCCCCGACGATGCGTGCCTGATCAATTTCACCTCGGGCACGACCTCCGCGCCGAAGGGCGTGGTCCATACCCACCACAGCCTGGCCACCGAGATGGTGCTCTTCCCGGGAATCCATTCGCCGGAGGGACGGCCTCGCTTCATGCCGATGCCCGGCGGGCACATCGCCGGGCTGATCGGCCAGATGCAGCCCTTCCTGGCGGCAATGCCGATGATCCTGATGGACCATTTCGACGAGGCGCTGACCCTGGAGCTGTGCGAACTCTACCGGCCGGATCGCGCCGGCGGCGTACCCTTCCATGTCGAATTCTTCTGCGATCACGCCGACGCGCTTTTTCCCGACGGCTGTCTGCAGATGTCGGTCGGAGCCGCCAATGTCGCTCCCACCCTGATGCAGCGCTGCGACGAGCTCGGCTGGCCGAGCACTCGAAGTTACGGATCGACCGAGCATCCGACGATTTCTGGAACCGCGCCGGACGATAGCTACGAGAAGAGGACGACGACCGACGGCGCGTTGCTCGAGGGAATCTCGATCCGCCTGGTCGACGACGAGGGCGCCGACGTCACCGGCACCGGACCCGGCGAGATCGTCTCGATGGGGCCGGAGCTGTGCAAGGGCTATCTCGATCCCGTGCTGAACGCGGCCGGCTTCGCCGAAGACGGCTGGTTTCTTACCGGCGATATCGGAGTGCTCGACGAAGACGGCTTCCTGACCATCGTGGACCGAAAGAAGGACATTATCATCCGCGGGGGCGAGAATATCTCGTCCAAGGAGGTTGAGGATGTCCTCAGGCAGCATCCCGAGGTGGTAGAGGTCGCCGCGGTCGGCTGGCCTGACCAAAGGCTCGGCGAGCGGGTCGGCGTGTTCGTCCGGGTCAGGAATGAAGGCGCGCTCGATCTCGAAGCCATCAAGGCGCATTTTCGCTCCGTCGGCACGGCCATCCACAAGACTCCCGAATTCCTCGTCCTGGTCGACGATTATCCAAGAACTCCGGCGGGCAAGATCATCAAGGTCGGATTACGCGAGCGGGCGCGGACGATGCATGACGCCGCGGCCGGCGCCTCAGCCATGGGAATCAAGGCATGAATCTATCTCCGTCCGACGAACAGGCGATGCTCAAGGACGCGGTCGACAAGGCGCTGGCGAAGGAATCGTCGCCCGCCCGGATCCGCGCCGCGGAAGCGACCGGCTTCGACCCGGCGCTCTGGACGACGTTCCAGCAGCTCGGTTTGCCTTTGCTGCGAGTGCCCGAGGCCGAGGGCGGCGCCGGTGCCTCCCTGTTCGATGCGGTCATCGTCGCCGAATCGCTGGGCGAGCATCTGGCCTCGATCCCCGGAATCGACGCGATCGTGGCGGCCCGCCTGCTCGCTGCGCTGGGCGGAGATCGCGCCACTGAGCTGCTCGGGCGGATCGCGGACGGCGGCGAGCCTGTCGCGCTCGCCCTTTACGATGCAAGCGAGCTGCCTCGCCAGGTCGTCGGCGCGGCCGCGGCGGCAGGCTCGATTGTGTTTCGGCACGGGGACGAGATTCGCATGGTCGAGTCTGGAGCCGGAGTGGCGCAGCCCAATATCGGCGCCCTCGCGGCGCGAGAGGTGGACCTGAATGCTGGCGAAGCGAGCGTCCTTGGGACCGGCCATGGCGCCGCCGCCGCCTACGAGGCCGCGGTCGAAGAGTGGAAGCTGCTCAACGCCGCCGCGATAGCCGCAGCAGCGCGCAAGGCCATCGTCGAAGCCGCCGATTATGCCCGCGAGCGCGAAGCCTTCGGCCGACCGATCGGCAGCTTCCAGGGCCTGGCCCACCCCCTCGCCGAGAGCTTCGTCGAAGTGGAAGGCGGGTCCTTGCTGATCCGGCGGACCATGGCCAGGATCGAAGCCGGCGACCGCATGTCGGCGGCTATGATCAGCATGTGCGCGTGGTGGGCGGCACAGGTTTCGGTGACCGCAGCCATCCGCGCCATGCGCGTATTCGGCGGCTACGGCATGACCAACGAATATGACGCGCAACTCTATTTCCGGCGAATTACCGCCTGGTCCCTGCTCGCCGGCGATCCCGCCAGGGAGCTTGAGCGGGTCGGCGACCGCATGTGGGGCAATGCCGCCCCCGCCCTTCCCCAAGCCGGCGAAACCGGGCTCGACTTCGCCCTTCCAGCGGAGGCCGAAGCCGCTGCCGATATCGCTCGCGAGGTGCTGAAGGGCTATCTGACCCCGGAGCGCCGTCAGTGGGTGTTCGATTCCGAGGACGGCTTCAGCCCCGACCTCTACAAATTGCTCGCCGCGAAGGGCGTGCTCTACGCCGACTGGCCCAAGGAATCGGGCGGCCCCGGCCTCTCCAGGCTGGCGAGCGCTGCGATCCGCCAGGCGTTCGCCGATGAAGCCTGGCCGCATGTCGTCCTCTCCGTGACCGATATGCTGGGCAAGATGATCATTCATTTCGGAAGCGATCGCGCAAAGAGGGAGATTCTGCCGGAGCTCGCCTCCGGCGACGCTTATGGCTGTCTCTGCTACACCGAGCCGAGCTGCGGCTCCGACGTGTTCGCTGCCAGGACCACCGCCACCCGCGATGGCGACGACTGGCTGATCAACGGCCAGAAGATCTTCACCTCACAGGGTCATATTGCGAAATACGGGCTGATGATCGCTAGGACGAGCCAGGAGAGCAAGCATGGCGGGACCACGGTCTTCGCGGTGCCGCTCGACCAGGCCGGCTATCGCTGCGACCCGATCGACACGGTCGGCGGCGAGCGCACGAACACCACCTTCTACGACGATGTACGAGTGCCCGACGCCTATCGGCTCGGCGAGGTCAATGGCGGCGTCAAGGTGCTCGCCGCAGCATTGACCATCGAGCAGGGCTCCGGCGAATTCTATATCAGCGCGCTGCGCGAGACGTTCGAAGCGGCGCTCGAATGGGCCGCAGCGCCGGGGCCGGACGGATCGGTGCCGATCCGCCAGGCCGACATTCGCGCCCGGCTTGCGGGGGTAGCGACCCGGATCGAGGTCGCCGAAGCCCTCAGCCTTCGGACCATCTGGGGCGTCGCCACTGACAATGCGCGCAAGCATTTCGGGCCTTCGACCAAATTGTTCGCAAGCGAGACTCGCATCGCTTGCGGCGAGGAATTGATGCGGCTCGCAGCGCCCTATAGCCTACTCTCCACGGAAAAGCCGTTCGACAGGATCGAAGGCCAGTTCCGCCGCGCGATTCCGAGCACGATTTACGCGGGAACCAGCGAAGTGCAGCGTAGCCTCGTTGCTGAGGCCGGGCTGGGCCTGCCGAGATCGAGGAGCTGAATGTGGCCGATGCCGCGCTGACCCAAAGCGGACCCCTGCTCGAGCTGGTCTTCGACCGGCCCGAGAAACTCAACGCGCTGACTCTGGAAATGCTCGACGCGGTCGCCTCCGCCGCCGAGCGGCTGGAGCGCGACGACGAAATCCGGGTGCTGCTGATCCGAGCGAA
>JAQGLD010000469.1 GCA_028293055.1 Alphaproteobacteria bacterium | reverse complement strand
GACCAAGCCCTGTCCGCATTGCGAGGGCAGCGGCCTGATGCGCACCGCTTCCTCCGCCGGCCTTTCGGCGCTGCGGATCATCGAGGACGAGGCAGCGCGTGGTCGCGGCAGCCGCATCGTGCTTCGTGCCGGGCGTGAAGCCGCAGTCTATGTGCTCAACCGCAAGCGCGGCGAGATCGCCGAGGTCGAGGAGCGCTACGGAGTCGAGGTCGAGATTTTGATCGACGAGAGCTTCGAAGGCGCCCGCATGGCGGTCGAGTCCTTCGGTCCGCCGCCGGTCGCGAGGCCCCGCCTTGAGCGTCCGGTCGAGCCGATCGAGGACGAGGAGGACTTCGTCGAGGAGGTCGACGAGGAGGAAGAGGAGCCCGAGGAAGAGGAAGAGCAGCCGCAGCGTCCTGCGCGCCGCGAGCCCGCCGAACGGGTCGAGCGCGACGAGGAGGATTCGTCCGAGCGCGGCCGCAAGCGCCGTCGCCGGCGCGGCCGCCGCGGCGGTCGCCGCCGGACCGGAGAGGAAGGCGGCGAGCCGCACGGCTCCGAGGGCGAAGGCGAGCACGACGAGGGCGGCGACGACCAGCCGGCGAGCGACGCTCCCGAAACCGAGACCGAAGCCTCGCCGGCTCCGCTGGAAGCGGCCGAGCCCGTTGCCGAAGCCGCTCCCGAAGCCGAGGAGAAGCCCAAGGCGCGTCGTCGTCCGCGAGCCCGCCGCAAGGATGCCGAGGCTCCGGCCGCTGAGCCGGTCGCGGAAACGGAAGAGCCGGTCGCTGAGGTCGCTGCACCCACTCCTGCGCCCGAGCCCGAAGCGCCCGAGCCCGTGGCCGAGGAAGCTCCGGCCAAGCCGCGCCGCCGTCGCCGCAAGGCCGATGCCGATGCGCCGGCGCCTGAGCCCGCTATTGCCGAGGCGGCTGCCGAAGCCGTCCCCGCACCCGCCAACGATCGCGAGGACCAGGGCGAGCCGAGTGAGGCGAATTCCGACGCCGAGCCTTCCGCAGACGGCGCGGACGGCGGCCCGCCGCGCCGCGGCTGGTGGCAGCGCACCTTCGGAGCCTGACCGACCGGAATGAGCGCCGCCCTGTGGCGGCGCTCATTCCCGGTTCAGGCCGGCAATCGGATGGACGAGGCTGATGTCTGAACCCCTTCACGCGCGCCGGCCCGGTATATTCCGCCTCGGACGCTGGTGCCTGTTCCTGCTGCTGAGCGTCACGCTGGCGACGGAACCGGCAATGGCGCAGTCGATCCTGCGCGACGCCGAGACCGAGAGCCTGTTCCACGACATCGCCGACCCGCTGATCGCTGCCGGCCATCTCAATCCGAAGAGTGTGCAGATCGTCCTCATCCAGGACGATTCGATCAACGCCTTCGTCGCAACCGGCCAGACCGTCTACATCCACACCGGCCTGATCGCGGCAGCCGACAATGCCAACGAGGTCCAGGGCGTGATCGCCCACGAGCTCGGCCATATCACCGGCGGCCATGCCATCCGCATCCAGGAAGGCGCCAAGGTCGCGACCGGAATCATGCTGCTGTCGCTGATCCTCGGCGCCGCGGCGATGGCCGCCGGCTCGGCCGAGGGCGGCGCCGGAATCATGGCCGCTGGCCAGCAGGCGGCGATGGGCAAGTTCCTCGCTTTCTCGCGCGACCAGGAATCGTCGGCCGACCAGGCCGGCTCGTCATTCCTCAACACCGCCGGGATCAGCGGCAAGGGCATGATCAGCTTCTTCAAGAAGCTTCAGAACCTTGAATATCGCCTCGCCATCCCGCAGGAGGATGCCTACGCCCGCACCCACCCGCTGAGCGGAGAGCGTATCCAGGCGCTCGAGGCCAACCTGAAAGCCTCTCCGGCCTGGAACAAGCCGATCGACCCCAGGCTCGAGGAGAGGTTCGAGCGGGTGAAGGCCAAGCTGGTCGGCTATATCAACGATCCGCGCCGCACCTTCATCCTCTATCCCGAGACCGACCACAGCCTCTCGGCGCGCTATGCCCGCGCTTATGCCTGGCACAAGCAGGCCGAGGTCGAGAAATCCACCTCCGAGCTCGACAGCCTGCTTCGCGACCGTCCGAACGATCCCTTCTTCCTCGAGCTCAAGGGCCAGGTGCTGCTCGAGTCGGGGCGTCCCGAGGAAGCCCTCGAATCGCTGCGCGAGGCGGTCCGGCGCGCCCCGGACCAACCGCTGATCGCGTCGCTGCTCGGCCACGCCCTGATCGCCACCGAACAACCGGGCAATTATGACGAGGCCAAGAAGGTGCTCAAGGCGGCGATCAATCGCGACAACAGCAACCCGTTCGCCTGGTACCAGCTCGGCATCGTCTACGATCATGAGGGCGACTCCGCCCGCGCCGCTCTCGCGACCGCGGAGCGATACAATCTCGAAGGCGTGCCGCGCCTTGCCATGGTCAATGCCCAGATGGCGCTGCAGGGCATCCCCAACAACACGCCGGACTGGCTTCGCGCGCAGGACATCGCGCTGGTCTCCAAGTCCGAGCTGGACAAGGACAAGCATCATCGTGACCGGGACTGAGTCCGGGCCGGCGGCGCGCGCCGCTCCGGCCGGCTGGGCCGCTTTGTGCGTCGCCCTGCTGCTCGGCCTGCTGATCGGGGCAGGGGCAGTGTCGCTGGCCAACGGCTATCTGATCCGCTCCTATTTGCTTTCGCATCCAGAAGTCCTGCCCGAAGCGATGCAGCGACTGCGCGATCGCGATGCAGCGAAGTTCGTCAACGCCTACCGCAAGCAGATCGAGACTCCTTTCGCCGGGGCTTGGGAGGGCGCCCGAGACGGCGATGTCGTGATGGTCGAATTCTTCGATTATGCCTGCCCCTATTGCCGCAAGAACAATGCCGACGTGGCGCGGGTGCTGGCCGAGGATCCAAAGCTCAAGCTGGTATGGCGCGAATGGCCGGTGCTAGGCCCAGACAGCCAGACCGCCGCGGAAGCCAGCCTCGCAGCGGCGCGCAAGGGCCGCTTCGCCGCCTTTCACGACGCGCTATTCGCCATCGGCCGTCCGGACTCCGCCACCCTGGCGGAGGCGCAGAAGGCGGCGGGCCTGACTCCCGCCGATTTGGCCTCGGTCGGCAAGGCCGAAGCCGGCGCCGAGCTTGCGCGCAACGACGATCTCGCCCGCGGCCTCGGCGCGACCGGGACTCCGACCTTCGTCATCGGCGACCGGGTGTTGCAGGGCGCGGTCGGCTACGACGCGCTCAAGAAGGCGGTCGCCGACGCCCGGGCGCGAGGATAGATTTCGTCATCCCGGCGCAAGCCGGGATCTCGGCCCACCAGCCGTGTCCTCTTTATCCCAGGTCCCGGCCCTTGCCGGGACGGCGGGGGCGCTAGCCCTTGAACCCCTGCGCAACCACATACCATTCGGACGAGCCCTTGCGGCTCGCTGGCGGCTTGGCGTGCTTGACGCTGGTGAATCGGCGCTTGAGCTCGGCGACGAGGTTGTTGTCGGCGCCGCCGGCGAGCACCTTGGCGACATAGGCGCCGCCGGGGCGAAGCACTTCGCCGGCGAATTCGAGGCCCGCCTCGACGAGGGCCATGGTGCGCAGATGATCGGTCTGGGGGTGGCCGACCGTGTTCGCCGCCATGTCAGACAGGACGATGTCCGCCGGCCCGCCCAGCGCCTCGCGCAGCGCTTCAGGGGCCTTGTCGTCGAGGAAGTCCATCTGCAGGAGGGTCGCGCCGTCGATCGGGTCGGTCGGCAGCAGGTCGATTCCGACGACATTGGCCTTCGGCGTGCGCTTGCGCACAACCTGAGTCCACCCGCCGGGCGCGACTCCGAGATCGACCACGCGCTCGACACCCTTGAGCAGCGCGAAACGGTCGTCGAGCTCGCTCAACTTATAGGCGGCGCGTGAGCGAAATCCCTCGGCGCGGGCGCGCTTCACATAGGGATCGTTGAGCTGGCGCTCCAGCCACTTGGTCGAGCCGACCTTGCGCCCCTTGGCGGTCTTGACGCGGGTGGTCACAACGGATGTCCGTCGCGCGCCATCAGGGCCCGGAGGATGCCCTCGCGGATTCCGCGGTCGGCGACTCCCAGCGTCTTGGCGGGCCACATGTCCATGATCGCCTCGAGGATGGCACAGCCGGCGACGACCAGGTCGGCGCGCTCGCTGCCGATGCAGGGCAGCCTCGATCGCTCCTCCAGGCTCATCCGCGACAAGGCGGTGTTGACCTCGCGCATCGATTCGGCCGGGACGAGAAGCCCGTCGACTGCGCGGCGGTCGTAGCAGGGCAGCGCAAGGTGCACGCTCGCCAGGGTGGTCACCGTCCCGCTGGTGCCGAGCAGCCTGATGTTCTCGCGCTCGGTGGGCAGCAGTTCGGCGAAGCGGCGGAAGGCGTGGCGGACTCGCTCCTTCATCCGACCATAAGCGGCGAGGCGCTCATCCGCTCCGGCGAAGTTGCGGCCCTCGCTCTCGGTCAACGAGACCACACCCCATGGCGCGCTCCACCAGCATTTGATCCTCGGAGTCTCGGTGCCGTCGGCGTCGACGAGGACCAGTTCGGTCGATCCGCCGCCGATGTCGAAGATCAGGGCCGGCCCTTCGCCAGGCTCGAGCAGCCGGTGGCAACCGAGCATTGCGAGCCGCGCTTCCTCCTCGGGGGCGATGATCTCGAGCGCGATTCCGGTCTCGTTGCGGACCCGCTCGACGAACTGGCGTCCGTTGACAGCGCGGCGGCATGCCTCGGTGGTCACGGAGCGGGATAGCGAGACACGGCGGCGGCGCAGCTTGTCGGCGCAGACCGCGAGCGCCGCGACCGCACGATCCTGCGCCTCGTCGCTGATCCGGCCGCTCGCCGCGAGCCCTTCGCCGAGGCGAACGACACGCGAGAAGGCATCGATGACGGTGAAACCTTCCTCGGTCGGGCGGGCGATCAGCAGGCGGCAATTATTGGTGCCGAGATCGAGCGCGCCGTAAGAGTGACGGAGCGCGCGCGCGCGCCGTTCCGGAGGAGCCGAACTCGTCCCTGCCGGACTTGGGACCGGCGGGAGCTGAGCCTCGAGGGCCTGCTGCGCCATACCAATACTCTTATGTTCTCGTTTCGAGCGGCCCCACAGCCGCCCTTTGACTTGTCCGCAGGTTACAGTGCGGCGCAGCATGCGGCAAGGGGCGTCCAGCACCCGCGGTTGAAGGGGCGGCGGGGGCAAGCTAGGCGTCCACCCGCAGCCGCCCCGGCGAAGACAAGGACGATCCAAATGGCCAGATTCAGGACCCTCGACGATCTCGATGACGTGCGCGGCAAGAGGGTGCTGGTGCGGGTCGACCTCAACGTGCCGATGGCGGACGGGCGGGTGACCGACGATACCAGGCTGCGCTCGACTCTGCCGACGGTGACCGAACTCTCCGACAAGGGCGCGATCGTCCTCCTTCTCTCTCATTTCGGAAGGCCCAAGGGCGAGCGCAGGCCCGACATGTCGCTGTCGCTGGTGACTCGCGCCTACGAGGCGGTGCTCGGCCGGCCGGTCCGCTTCATCGGCGACTGCAGGGGCGAAACCGCGAAGCAGGCCGCCACCGACATGCAGCCCGGCGACGTCGGGATCCTGGAAAATACCCGCTTTCACAAGGGCGAGGAGGCCAACGATCCGGGCCTCGCCCGCGAAATGGCCGATCTTGGCGACGCCTATGTCGACGACGCCTTTTCGGCCGCCCACCGCGCCCACGCCTCGACCGAGGGGCTTGCGCATCTGCTGCCGGCTTATGCCGGCCGGGCGATGGAGGCCGAATTGAAAGCGCTCGAAAAGGCGCTGGGCGAGCCGGAGCGTCCGGTAGCTGCGGTGGTCGGAGGCGCCAAGGTGTCGAGCAAGCTCGATGTGCTTCGCAACCTCGTCGCCCGCGTCGACCATCTGATCATCGGCGGCGGCATGGCCAACACCTTTCTCGCCGCCCGCGGGGTCGATGTCGGCAAGTCGCTCTGCGAGCACGAGCTCGCCGGGACCGCGAACGAGATTCTCGAGGCCGCGGATCGCGCCGGTTGCACCGTCCATCTTCCCTACGACGTGGTCGTCGCCAAAGTGTTCGAGGCCAACCCGCAGTCGCTCCGGACGGTCAATGTCCACGAGGTCGCGCCCGACGAGATGATCCTCGATATCGGACCGGCGGCAGTCGAGGCCCTTGCCGATGTGCTCAAGACCTGCCGGACTTTGGTGTGGAACGGGCCGCTCGGCGCATTCGAGACTCCGCCGTTCGACGCAGCCACTGTTGCGCTGGCGAAGACCGCGGCAGCGCTGACCCAGAGCGGATCTTTGGTCTCGGTGGCGGGCGGTGGCGATACCGTCGCGGCGCTCAACCATGCCGGGGTCGCGGCCGACTTCACCTTCGTCTCGACTGCCGGCGGTGCCTTCCTCGAGTGGATGGAGGGCAAGGAACTGCCCGGAGTGAAGGCCCTCGAACAGGCCTGAGGCCTATTTCGGCGCGGGCTCCGCCAGCAAGGGCAGGATGATGTCGTCCAGCCCCCTGAGATCGAAGGCGCCGGCCTGGGCGTATCGCACCCGCCCGGAGCGATCGATCACAAAATTGGTCGGCACTCCGCCGAGCGGGGCATAGGGGCCCTTGATGCCTTTCGCAGGGGAGATCGCCATCGCCTTGAACAGGGGCTTGAGCTGGTAGATCGGTACGCTGTCCTCGGTGGTGACCGCGAAGACCCGCAGGCCATGCTTGCTTTCGTAACGGTAATAGCCGTCGAGCAGTGGCAATTCCGTGCGGCAGGGGACGCACCAGGTCGCCCAGAAATTGAGCAATACGACGCTGCCGCGGAGCTGGTCGAGGCTGACCTTGGTTCCGTCGATCAGTTTCAGCTCGAAGTTCGGAGCCATGTCGCCGACCCGCACCGGCTTCGCGGCAGAAGCCGGATGTGCCGCCGCGGCGAGCGCAACCGCCGCCGCAATCATCCCGATTCGCATTGTTCCCTGCCCCTTTTTTCCGAACCTAATCAGCGGTTTCGGCCAGGTCAATCGAGGCTCCGGGAGCAGAACTTGTGGGAGCCGGGTGGGGTGGCTATCAGGCGGGTCACGCACCGACCCAAATCAGGAGGACGCATGACGGCCGCCGTCAAAGCCATACTCGACCGATATGAAGCCACGCCGCCGGGGGTGAAGGCCAATCTCGCCCGCATATTGATGCAGGGGCGGCTCGGCGGCACCGGCAAGATGGTCATCCTTCCGGTCGACCAGGGCTTCGAGCATGGGCCGGCGCGCAGCTTCGCCGTCAATCCCGATGCCTACGATCCCCATTATCACTATCAGCTCGCGATCGATGCCGGCCTGAGCGCCTATGCGGCGCCGCTCGGGGCGCTCGAGGCCGGGGCGGATACTTTCGCCGGCCAGATCCCGACCATCCTCAAGATCAACAGCTCGAACAGCTGGGCGACCCGCAAGGACCAGGCGATCACCGGCGGGGTCGACGACGCCCTCCGCCTCGGCTGCTCGGCGATAGGCTTCACCATCTATCCGGGCTCCGAAGAGGCGCTCGACATGATCGAGGAGATTCGCGAGCTTTCCGCCGAGGCCAAGTCGGTCGGAGTGGCGACGGTGATCTGGGCCTATCCGCGCGGCGGCGACCTCAGCAAGGACGGCGAGCTCGCGCTCGACGTCACCGCCTACGGCGCGCACATGGCAGCCTTGCTCGGCGCCCACATCATCAAGGTCAAGCTGCCGAGCGCGCATATCGAGCAGAAGGACGCGCAAAAGGCCTATGAGGGCGCCGACTGGTCCACCCAGGCCGACCGGGTCCGCCACATCGTCAAGTCCTGCTTCAACGGCAGGCGGATGGTGGTCTTTTCGGGGGGCGCCGCCAAGGGCGCGGACGCGGTCTTCCAGGATGCCCGCGACATCCGCGCCGGCGGCGGCAACGGCTCGATCATCGGCCGCAACGCCTTCCAGCGCTCGCGGGCGGACGCGCTCGAGATGCTCGACCGGCTGGTCCGAATCTACCAGGGCGAGGAATAGACGGCTCCGTGAGCGATCCGATCGACAACGATGACGACGAGGTCGGCCTCGACCCCGGTTTCGCCGATCGGTTCGACACCGGACGCCGCGCCCCCTGCCAGCTCTATCTGATCTCGCCGCTCGACGTGGGGGGCGATTTTCCGCAGCGGCTCGAGCAGGCGCTGTCGGGCGGGCCGGTCGCGGCGTTCCAGTTCAGGGTGAAGGGGGTCGACCAGCATGAGGCGGCGGCCCTGGCCGCTCCGCTCCAGGCGATTTGCGGCGCGCACGAGGTCGCGTTCATCGTCAATGACGATATGGGCCTCGCGAAACGGCTGGAGGCGGATGGAGTCCATCTCGGCCAGGGCGACGGCGATCCGCGAGACGCCCGCGCCTTGCTCGGGCCCTCGGCGCAGGTCGGAGTGACCGTCCACGACAGCCGGCATCTCGCCATGGAGGCCGGAGAGGCCGGGGCCGATTATGTCGCCTTCGGCGCCTTCTTCCCGACCGGGACCAAGGCGACTTCGCACCGCCCGGACCCGTCGATCCTGTCCTGGTGGGCGACCTTGTTCGAGATGCCGAGCGTCGCGATCGGCGGAATCACGCCCGAAAATGGCAAGCTTCTGGTCGAGGCCGGAGCGGATTTCCTCGCGGTGTGCAGTGCGGTCTGGGACCATCCCGAGGGTCCGGCTGCGGGAGTCGCCGCCTTTCAGGCGATATTGGGCTGACCGAAGTCAGTCCCGTCATCCAGGCGAATGCCAGGATCTCAGCTCGGAAAGTCACGGCCGTTTCCGCGAGAACCCGGCCTTAGCCGGGGCGACGGAGTCACCGCATCGCCTGTCCGACCATCGCCCGCAGGGTCAGCGCGTCGTGGATGGCGTGGCCTTCGATGTCGTTGTTGAAATAGCACCAGACATCGCGCCCGCCGCGGGCCTGGCCGACGATCCAGTCGGTCCAGCCGAGCAGCGCCTCGTCGGAATAGCGCCCCCAATATTTCCCCTGGCCGCCGTGAAAACGGACATAGGCGATCGGCCCCGACGCCCATCGCGGCGTTTGCGCTTCTGGCATGTCGTGCGCGCAGAATCCGATTCCGTTCGCGTCGAGGATCGCGAGCACCGCGTCGGTCACCCAGCTCTTCTCTCGAAACTCGAAGACATGGGCGAGGTCGCGCGGCAGCAAGGCCACGAATGCTTCCAGCCGCTCCTGGTTGAATGTCCACCTCGGCGGCAGCTGGTAGAGAATCGGCCCGATCGTCCCGCCCAGCCGGCGGGCGCGGGACAG
>JAQGLD010000459.1 GCA_028293055.1 Alphaproteobacteria bacterium | reverse complement strand
CGAATATCCGCTCCGGCGTGATCAACTGGAACAAGCCGACCAATGGCGCTCCGTCAAACGCCCCGTTCGGCGGCATCGGCTGGTCGGGCAATCATCGACCGGGTGCCTATTATGCAGCCGATTATTGCGCCTATCCAGTGACCAGCTCCGAAGCCGAGCAGGTCCGCGCCTCGATCGGAATCGGCCTGCGAGATCCGTACGCTGCGAGCAAGGAAGACTGAATTCTCCCCTCCCGCGAGCGGGAGGGGATCGAGGGGTGGGACTGACGGGCGCGACCCCCGCGGCGCTGCATGCCCCCCCCTAACCCCTCCCGCGAGCGGGAGGGGGATTCCTCTACCCCCGCGATTCGGGGAGGTGCTCCTCGTCGACATAATCCGAGAAGCGGGTGATCTTGCTCTCGAAGCGCATCTTGACCTTGCCGGTGGCGCCGTGGCGCTGCTTGGCGATGATCAGCTCGGCGAGGCCGTAGACCCGTTCCATGTCGCGAGCCCATTCGCCATGGGTGTCGAAAACCTTGGCGTCGTCCCCCTCGATCGGCCGCTTGGGCTCGCGCGAGCCGACATAATATTCCTCGCGATAGACGAACATGACGATGTCGGCGTCCTGCTCGATCGAGCCCGATTCGCGAAGATCCGACAGCTGCGGCCTCTTGTCCTCGCGCTGCTCGACCGCCCGGCTGAGCTGCGACAGCGCGATAACCGGCACATTGAGCTCCTTGTCGAGGGTCTTGAGGCCGCGCGAGATCTCCGAAATCTCCTGCACCCGATTCTGGTCGCCTCCGCTCTTGCCGGTCCCCTGGAGCAATTGGAGATAGTCGACGATGATCAGACCGATGCTGCGCTGCCGCTTCAAGCGCCGGGCGCGGGTGCGCAAGGCGGCGATGGTGAGGCCGGGCGTGTCGTCGATATAGAGCGGCAGGCTCTCCAGCTCCGCCGCTGCTCGGGCGAGGTTGCGGAAATCCTGCTGGCTGATCTTGCCCATGCGCAGATTCTCGCCGCTGATCCCGGAATTTTCGGCGAGGATACGCGTGGCGAGCTGGTCGGCCGACATTTCGAGGCTGAAGAACGCCACGGCCGCCCCGGCGGACTTCTCGGCGACGATCCCGTCCTCGAGATCCTGGACCAGGCGGCGCGCCGCGTTGAACGCGAAATTGGTCGCCAGCGCGGTCTTGCCCATGCCGGGACGGCCGGCGAGGATGATCAGGTCGCTGTGATGGAGGCCGCCGGTCCGGGCGTTGATCCCGTCGATCCCGGTGGTCACTCCCGACAGGCCGCCGCCGGTGTTGAGCGCCTTCTCCGCCATCTGGACGGCCATTCGGGTGGCCTCGGCAAAGCTCTTGACGCCATTGCCGGTGCTGCCTTCCTCGGCGACGCGGTAGAGCGACGCCTCGGCCTGCTCGATCTGGCCGCGCGGATCGACATCCTCCGACGTATCGAGCGCCTGCTCGACCATTTCGCGGCCGACTCCGATCAGGGCACGAAGCAGCGCCAGATCGTAGATCTGCCCGGCGAAGTCGCGCGCCCCGACGATCGCTGCGCCGCTTCCGGTCAGTTGGGCGAGATAGGAGGGGCCGCCGAGCTCCTTCATCTCCTCGTCGGCCTCGAACAGCGGCCGCAGCGTGACCGGGCTGGCGATCATGTTGCGATCGATCAGCTTGAGCACCTGCTCATAGATGCGACCGTGCAGCGGCTCGAAGAAATGATCGGGCCGAAGCTTCATCTGGACGTCTTCGGCGAGCCGATTGTCGATCATCAGCGCGCCGAGGAGGGCCGCCTCGGCCTCGACATTGTGCGGCAGGGACGGAGCTTCGGGCGCCGGACTATCGGCGAGTCTGAGAATGTTTTCGGCCATTGCCCATCCCTAAACCCGCTTGGCCCCGACGGGTAGTGCGCGGCCCGACTTTCCGGTGGCGCTTTGTGTGGAGCGGCTGTGGATAAGCCCGCTTCGTCTCAAAGCGGAGCGCGCAAAAGCGGCTGCCCCTTTTGCCGATCATGCTCTAACAGGATCGGCCATGGCGGACCCGCGCATCCTCGATATCGAGCTCGACGAGCGGACGATCATTCGCCGCAACGAGGATATCGAGCGCGAGCGCAAGGTCGCGATCTTCGACCTGCTCGAGGAGAATTTCTTCAAGCCCGAGGGGCTGGACGGCCCGTTCAGGATTCGCCTGAGGATCGAGGACAACCGCCTGGCGATCGACATCAAGGACGAATCGGGCGAATTGCTCGAGACGGTCCGGCTCGGCCTGGCGCGGTTCAAGCGGCCGATCCGCGACTATTTCGCGGTGTGCGAGAGCTATTTCGCGGCGGTGCGGGCGGGCTCGCACATGGGCCTGGAGACGATCGACATGGCGCGCAGGGGCATTCACAACGACGCCTCGGAGCTGCTGCGCGAGTGCCTGGACGGCAAGGTCGAGCTCGATTTCGACACCGCGCGCCGCCTGTTTACGCTGATCTGCGTGCTCCACATCAAGTAACAGCCGCGCTTGCCTCGACCGCCGGTTCCGGCGATGAAACGCCCCGATGAGCATCATGTCAGACAGATGGATTCGCGAGCGGGCGCTTGCCGACGGAATGATCGAGCCGTTCGTCGATGGACAAAGGCGGGAGGGCACGATCAGTTTCGGCCTCTCCTCCTATGGCTATGACGCGCGGGTAGCCGACGAATTCAAGATCTTCACCAATGTCGACAGCGCGATCGTCGATCCGAAAGATTTCGCGGCGAACAGCTTCGTCGATCGCAAGACCGATTGCTGCATCATCCCGCCCAACAGCTTCGCGCTCGCCCGCACGGTCGAATATTTCCGGGTGCCGCGCGACGTGCTGGTCATCTGCCTCGGCAAATCGACCTATGCGCGCTGTGGGATCATCGTCAATGTGACACCGCTCGAGCCTGGCTGGGAGGGCCATGTCACGCTCGAATTCTCGAACACCACCCCCCTGCCCGCGAAGGTCTACGCCAACGAAGGCGCCTGCCAGTTCCTCTTCCTCGAAGGCAACGAGCCGTGCGAGACCAGCTATGCCGACCGCGCCGGCAAATATATGGGCCAGCGCGGCGTGACCCTGCCCAAGCTTTGATCCGGCGGCGCGCGTCCTGGCTGCTGCTGCTCGCCGGCCTGGCCTCCGCTGCGACCGCCCAGCCGTCGCCGCAGCGCCAGGCCGACACCCAGCGTGACTATCAGGCTACGCTCGCCCGGATGGGCCTTGCGGCGTTGCGGCCGGGGGCGGACGGCCAGCATCCCGATGCGCCCAACGCCGCCAATTATGACGAGGCCAGGGTAGGACCAGCCGCGCCCTTGCCACCCCTGCTACGCGGCTGGGACGGCAAGGAGATCAAGAGCGCGGGTCAATGGACTCGAATCCGCCGTCCCGAGATCCTCGCCTTGTTCGATCGCGAAGTGTTCGGCCGAGTCCCCGCCACGGCGCCAAGCATCGACTGGGGCCTGGACTGGTCCGAGACTCGGATAAAGGCTGGGGTTCAGGTCGTCACCAGCCACTATACCGGTCGGTCCGCAAGTGCCCCGACGCTGGGGATCCGGCTCGATGTGACGCTCCCCCAGAAGACGCGCGGGCGAGTGCCGCTCATCCTCGAGCTCGGATTCCCGGAGGGGTCCCATTTCCCGGGTTTGAGGCCGCCACCGAGCACCGGGCCCGACTGGACGGAGCAGGTCGTCTCGCGCGGCTGGGGCTATGCGGTCCTGGTGCCCGGCACCATCCAGCCCGACGACGGCGCCGGCCTTGCCGAAGGGGTAATCGGCGCCGCCGCCCGGGGCCAGCCGCGCCGGGCCGACGAATGGGGCGCGCTGCGCGCCTGGGCGTGGGGCGCCAGCCGGGCGATGGACCTGCTCACCCGCGATCGCCGCATCGACGGCCGCCGAATCGCGATCGAGGGCCTGTCGCGCTACGGTAAGGCCGCGCTCGTTACCATGGCCTATGATCCACGATTCTCGATCGGCTTCACCGGTTCGTCGGGGGCGGGCGGGGCCAAATTGCTGCGCCGCCATTTCGGCGAGCAAATCGAGAATCTCGCCGCGAGCGGCGAATATCACTGGTTCGCGCCCAATTTCCTCAAATATGCCGGGCCGCTGACCAGTGCCGAACTGCAGGTCGACGCTCATATGCTGATCGCGCTGGCCGCGCCACGCCCCCTCTTCATCGGAGCCGGGACGGTCGAGCATGGCGACGGCTGGGTCGATCCGCGTGGCAGCTTCGAGGCTGCGCGGGCGGCTTCGCCTGTCTATCGACTGTTCGGAATGCCCGGGCTGGTCGGTGATTCCTGGCCTGCGGTGGGAGAGACTCGCGCCTCGGGCAGGATCGCCTTCCGGCAGCATGAGGACGGCCACAGCAATGCGCCGAACTGGCCCGCCTTCCTCGAATTCGCGGCAAATCGCTGGTCCGCAAACCGCTGATTCAGCTGGCGTTCAGCCGGTTCGATAGACTATCGAGCGGATCCTAAGGGGGATGATTCGATGCGAATCTGGTTGGCACCGGCAGGCTTGGCGTTGGCGATTGCCGCGCCCGTGCCGGTTTGCGCCGCCACTTTCGTCCTCCTCCCCTCGCCCGGCTCGATGAGTCCGCCCCGGATCGTCTCGGACAGCAGCGGAAGCGACGATGTCTATGTCTGCTCGGCACCCAGCGACCTGCATGGCCGCCGCTGCAGCCTCCAGAGGAGCGCCCCGGCCCGCCGCCACGGCTAGTCGGCTTTTCCAAGCAGGGGCGGCCTCCGCCGGATGCCGAAAATAGCTCTCTACCGTTCTGGATCGGCAAGGATCCTTTCGACCCAGGCCGCGAAAGATTCGATGATCGTCGCGAAGAACTTGCGCGTTCCTTCCACCTTCACTTCACCCTGCGCGTCGAAGAAGCCTCCGGCGCCGCCGAGATAGGCTTCGGGCTGCTGCATCACCGGCATGTCGAGGAAGACGAGCGACTGGCGTAAGTGATGGTTGGCGCCGAACCCGCCGAGCCCGCCTGGCGAGACGCTGACGACGCCGGCCGGCTTGCCGGCCCAGACGCTCGATCCGTACGGCCGAGAGCCGACGTCGATCGCATTCTTGAGAAGGCCGGGCACCGACCGATTATATTCCGGCGTGACGAACAGGGCCGCGTCATGGTCGCGCATCTCATTCCGGAAACGTCGCCAGCTCTCGGGAACATCGCCCTCGATATCCTCATTGTAGAGCGCCAGGTCTCCGATCTCGACGATGCTCAGCGAGAGAGTGTCGGGAGCGAGCCGCGCGAACGCCTGCGCAACCTTTCGGCTGAGCGACGCCTCGCGAAGGCTTCCAACCAGAACTGCAATCTTGCGGGGCTTGGACATGGCGATCTCCTCCCTGGGCGAACCGAGCAGCGGCCCGCCTGTTCCATCGGCCGGTTTGCGAATGCAGCCGAGGTTTCGGATCGCCGCTGCCCTCCGCGAGCCGGGCCGTGCCGGTCGTCGGCAGCGATAAGAGACGGTGGGCGTATAGCTCCCGTCCTAGATTCACGCCGAGGCCAGGAAAACTAGCCTGCGGCAAGCAAGGCGAGAACAAGGGGGCGGCCAGGCTGTAGCCGAGCCAGCGTGAGATACGTTTCAAAGTCCCCCGGAACCACTTCGCAATAACGCCAATGGAGCTGCATCCCCATATGCCGTCGGGAAGGCGGTGTGACGCAAGGGTCACGCCATGAACATTTGTTCACTGCGGTCTGGTGCCGATGTCCGCTAATCTGGCATTAAGCGGGACCAAGGGATTGGGATCGAATGCAGTCCAATATTTCATTTCGTCCAAGGGACCGCGAGGTTTCGCGCCTGGGCATGTGGCAGCGCCCCGCGCCCTCTGCGGAGGGCCTGAGGATCGCGCTTTTCTCGGGCAATTACAATTGCGTCCGCGATGGGGCGAATCGTGCGCTCAACCGCCTCGTCGCGCATCTGCTGAGTCGCGGCGCGGCGGTGCGGGTCTATTCGCCCACCGCGCGCGTGCCGGCCTTCGCGCCGGCGGGCGATCTCGTCTCGACCCCGTCGATCGGGTTTCCCGGTCGCCCGGAATACCGGCTGTCCACCGGCTTCCCGGCCGCCATCCGCGCGGACATTGAGACTTTCGCGCCGACCCACGTGCATCTCTCCTGCCCGGATTATCTCGGCGGGCGGGCGCAGAGGTTCGCCAAATCGCTTGGCTTGCCTGTCGTGGCGAGCATGCATACTCGTTTCGAGACCTACCCGGCATATTACGGGCTCGGCTTCGTCACTCCGGCGATCAAGCATCGCCTCCGCACCTTCTACTCGCGTAGCGACTATGTCCTGGCTCCGAACCGGGCGATGGCGGAAAGCCTGCGCGAATATGGTGTCGAGGACGACCGTGTCCACATCTGGGGTCGCGGCGTCGAGCATGGCCAGTTTACGCCTGCCAGGCGCAGCGACGCCTGGCGGCGCACGCTCGGTTACTCGCGGGACGACATCGCCCTGCTTTTCTTCGGGCGGCTGGTCCAGGAAAAGGGCCTCGACACGTTCGTCGCGACGGTGAAGGCGCTGCAATCGCGCGGCCACGATGTACGGCCGCTGATCGTCGGCGAAGGACCCGCTCGGGCCTGGCTCGAGGCGCATCTGCCCGAAGCCGTGTTCACCGGCCATCTCGACGGCGACGCTCTCGGCCGGGCCGTGGCGAGCGCGGACATGCTGGTCAATCCAAGCATCACCGAGGCGTTCGGCAATGTGAACCTCGAAGCGATGGCCGCCGGTCTGGCCGTGGTCAGCGCCGATGTCGGCAGCGCCCAGGCGCTGATCGAGAATGGCCGCAGCGGCCTACTGGTCCCGCCGCGGGATGTCGACGCTTATGCCGAGGCGGTCGAATCGCTGATCCGCTCGCCGCTGCGCCGCCGCAGTCTCGGACTTGCCGCAGTCTCGGCCAGCATGAGCTACAATTGGCCCGACATCCTCGACAGCGTGATCGGGGTGTACCGGCTGGCGCGCGCCTAGCGGCGGATCGGGCGCGGGTCCGTAGGGATCCTGGAACTCAATGGCGGATGTTCGCCGGCCGACCGCGCTTGCCCTGCGTGCGGCGTGGCTTCTCGCCGACCTTGCGGTCGCGTCGGCCGTCGCGTCGCCCGGTCCGCGCCGGTCCCGACTGGGCGTCGGGCAGCTCGAAGCGCAGGCCTCCGGAGATCGGATTGGCTTCGACCAGGCGCAGCCTGAGCCGCTGGCCCAGCACGAACGTGTCGCCGCTCTGCTCGCCGAACAGGACCTGCTTCGCCTCGTCATAGCGGAAATATTCGCTGCCCAGGGTCGAGACCGGGACCAGCCCGTCGCCGCCAAGCCCTTCGACCGTGGCGAAGAAGCCGAACGGCTGCACTCCGGTGATCCGGCAATCGACGAGGTCGCCGACCCGTTCGGACAGATAGGCCGCGACATAGCGGTCGATCGTGTCGCGCTCCGCCGCCATCGCCCGGCGCTCGAGCTGCGAGATCAACTCGCCGGTCACTTCCATCGCCTCCGCTTCCGCGTCGGTCAGTGCGCCCTCGCCGAGCCGGTAGGCGCGGACCAGCGAGCGGTGGACGATCAGGTCGGCATAGCGGCGGATCGGGCTGGTGAAATGGCCGTAGGAGCCGAGCGCGAGGCCGAAATGTCCGCTATTGGCCGGCGAATAATAAGCCTGGGTCTGGGTGCGCAGCACCTGCTCCATGATCTGCGGCTTGAAATCCGCATCACCGACCCGCTCGAGCAGATGGTTGAAAGTCTCCGGCTGGATCACCTGGCCAAGCGCGAACTCGATCCCGAACGTCTTGAGATAATCCTTGAGCGCGACCACTTTCTCGCGGCTCGGCGGCTCGTGCACCCGATACATGACCGGCGCCTTCTTCGCCTCGAGCGCCTTGGCGGCGGCGACATTGGCG
>JAQGLD010000455.1 GCA_028293055.1 Alphaproteobacteria bacterium | reverse complement strand
GGGCTCCTCGGCGAGGACGCGAAGACTCTCGCGAACGGCAGCGGCAATGAGCGGGGAGGGCGCCGTCGAGAAGATGAAGCCGCGGCCGCGATTGACCAGAAAGTCCCGGGCGATGCGGGCCGAGCAGACCAGCGCGCCCTCGCAGCCGAGCGCCTTTCCGCAGGTTCTCAGCGTGATCACATTATCGCGACCTTCGAGATGCGCCGCAAGGCCGCGGCCACCGTCTCCGTAGACGCCGGTGGCGTGCGCTTCGTCGATCAGCAGGAGCGCGTCGTGACGCTCGGCCAGCTCAACGAGCTCGTCCAGAGGGGCGCGATCCCCGTCCATGCTGTAGAGGCTTTCCACCGCCAGCCAGGGCCGCCCGGTGCCGCCGCGGCGGCGCCATCGGAGGATCGCATCCTCGAAGGCATCGGCATCGTTGTGGGCAGCGGCGACCGCCTCGGCCCGGCCGAGCTTGATGCCTTCGTGGGCGCTGGCGTGAACCAGACTGTCGTGGACAACGAGGTCCCCACGCTGCGGGAGCGTCGCAAACAGGGCGACATTCGCGGCATATCCGCTGGAGAAGAACAAGGCCGCCTCGCTCCCGAAGAAGCTAGCCGCTTCTGCCTCGAGCCTTTCATGCTCTTCGGCATTGCCGCGAAGCAGCCGCGATCCGCCCGACCCGATGGGAACCCCGCGACCGATCGCGGCCCGAATCGCCGCGGCGAGACGCGGCGAGGCGGCGAGCCCAAGATAGTCGTTGGACGAGAAGTCGGTGCCGGCCCGGGGGAGAAGAAGGCGCAACCGGCTTTGCGCGCCAAGCCCGGCAAGATCCGCCCGATGTGCGGCGAAGCGGTCGACGGCCCGGTGCGGCCCGCCGTTCTGGTCAGGGGATTCTGTCATTGTCGGCGCCATGCCTCGCCCCCTGCGGTGAGGCAAATCCCTTGCGGGGGCAGGCTGCTTTGGCGGTGCTTCGCGGATTGCCCTTGATCGGCGAGCGGCCAAGCTTGTCCGCTCACGAGCTTCGCTCCGTGGGTACGGATAACGGTTTTCCAAACCGGTGCTCGCATGCCGTGGCAAGGCCATGTGCGCAAAGCGCGGATCCGGACGTCAGAAGCCTGCACGTCGAGGGTAAGGGTGCGAAATATTTCGCCCGCGCTTCGCCGACCTGATAGACGCAATGTTAAAGTGCCAGCGTGGCAAAGTTTTCGATAGTCGCCAGGCGATGCTTTGTGTCGGCCAGCGATAGCGCAGCGACGCCAATACCGTCACGGGGTGGAGCGCGCTTCCCGATGCGGCAAGCCGAGTGAGGTTCGAAGCGGTGCGCGGCTAGACCATTGATCTTCCGTGATATATTCTCCAACTTCGACGATGACCAAGCTTTCGGCTGGGGGCGGCGAATGCGATTAGGAGCAGGGTTGGATTTGCTGATCAAGGGGCGAGCACCTGCTGCCTGTGCGACGCCTGCCTCGCCGATTATCTAGCGTTGAGTGCTCGTCGAGTAGCAGGCGTAGTCCGCGCAGTGTGCGAGCAAAGGGCGTATCGAAGATTTTCCGGCCGCTGTTCCGGGTGCTGCACCGTCCGGACCGTCACCGGCCTAACCATCGGCCCGTAGTACGGCTACCGTTGCCGCTGGTCTCGCCGCGGATCGAATTGGGTCGACTGAGAAGGGGTGGCAAGCAGTGCCTCGCTCAGTGGCTAGTGCGTTCGGTGCTTGCTAGCCGACTTATTTCATCGCTCAAATCGTCTCCGCCCATTGTTCCACTCGCCCAAGTCAGGCTCCAACGGCCGGGCGGAAGTCAAATAGGCGGCCGCTCGCCCGGCCTGCTCGCTGAAAACCCACCAGGGCGGTTTCGCCCCGTGGGGGAGGGCTCGATCCCGGCGCTCGGGGGTTGCCGATCTCTCGAAATTTCCGCCGAACAGCCCTCACACGGTTTCCTACCGCCGCCGGGCCGGGCGACTGTGGCGCATGCGGTCAGCACGATTCGAAACTGTGATGGCAGCAACCAGTCCGCCGCACGACGGTTCGCGGCCTCGTAGACAACCATAGCCGCCGGTCAGCAGCACAGCGCAAACTCAATTAGACAATACAGATTATTTGAGGCCGGCCTCGCCAGCATGGGAAACGACTGCCGTCCAGACCTCGTGGAAGTCGCTGGCCGGCTCATGACGCAATATTCATTGGCGGGCCCTTTCCGCCCCGCATAGGCTGACGGTGAGGCACGGCCTCCCGGCCCTTCTCAGCCGAGAGCGCGGTACCTCATCACAACAGGAGGCTCCATGATCCGCTCAACCGTTTTCGCGCTCTCCGCGCTGGCCCTTGTCGCCGCGCCTGCTTTCGCCAAGGCCCCGCAATGCCGCGATGCGAAAGGCCACTTCACGCCCTGCCCGAAGGCTGCGCCGGCTCCGGCAACCGTCAAGGTCACCCACACGACTGTCGTCCACCGCCAGGTAGCGACGCACGCGCCCGCAGCCCCAGCGGCCGGGAAGCCCACCGCGAAGTGCAAGGATGGCAGCGTGTCCTATTCGAAGACGCACAGCGGCACCTGTTCACATCACGGTGGTGTCGCCAGCTGGTCTTAGGGCGCGCGACGAGCACCAAGCGGTCGCCGCCCCCGCGCCAGCCCCTAGTCACGGGACGCCTTTACGGGCCTCCGCCGCAATCCGGCTCTCGACTTGATCAAGCTTCGAAAGATCGCCCTCGTCGACGTACCTTCAATTAGGGGCTTCTGCCCGGACTGGAGGGTCCGGTTTTGAGCGGAGCCTCGACGTTGGCAGGCCGTTGGTCCCGTCGAGGCAGGTCACGATTCGACCCATTGCAGACATGACCTCCACCACGCCTCGATCGTGAGGACGCCGTCGGCAGATGCGACAGTCAGGTCCACACCTTGCTCGATCTTTCGCGCGGACGAAGGAGCAGGCGGGCACAGCAATAGTGCCGCACAAGGGTCGAAGAGCCGGTGTGGGGGCCCCCGAGCTTGTATTGCGACTTCGCGAGGCCTCACCCCACGCGAAATTCCGCTCCTTCGAGATGAGGGCATCTTCACGCACAATGATTTTGGCGACCTTCGCCCCTTCGGCCCGAAGTGAGAAACGGCAGCGCGCATTCACCGTATGGCGCCCGGAGTGGTTAACGCGAAATTCGAACGATCACGCGAGTCTTGCGTTGTAAAATGGAGGAAGGCTCAACCCTTCGTCGCGCCTTGCATCGCCGAGCCTCGGCACCAGGTCGTCGCCTTCTCCCCGATCCACTAAGGAATCCCATGTCCGACGAGCAATTCTTAATCGAGCTCACCGCCGACATCGTGTCCGCGCACGTCTCCAATAACAGTGTATCGCTCTCGGACCTCCCAAGCCTGGTGCAGGGCGTTCATGCCGCGCTCGTGCAGCTCGGCGCGCCGCAGACTGCGTCCGAGCCCGAAGGCAAAGCGCGCGCCGTTTCTGCCCGCGCCTCCGTGAAGCCGGACTTCATCACCTGCATGGAATGTGGCAGGAAGCAGAAGATGCTGAAGCGCCACCTGATGACGGCGCACGCATTGACACCGGACCAGTACCGTCAGGATTTTGGGCTGCCGAATTCCTACCCGATGGTCGCGCCCAATTATTCCGTGCAGCGCGGGGACCTTGCCCGGGCAATCGGTCTCGGCCGTAAGAAGGCTGAACCTATAGCTCAGCCGGCCGCAGCCACGGACGAGGCACAACCATCTGCCCCTGCAGCGCCGAAGCGCTCCCGTCGGAACGAGCCGGCAGCGGCGCAGGAAACCCCTCCAAAGCGCCGCCAGCGCAAGCTCGCCAACGCCTAGCCCCGTCCGGTCGGGCTGGGCGATCGCCAAGGATCGCAGCGAATTTACTGTGGTCTCGGCCCCGACCCGCGCCGATTTTCGCCCAGAGGCCAGCTCGGCAGAGCCTATTCCGTGAATGACCATCCGTACACCGTGGCCGGAGTTTGAGGCTGTTTCAGAACGCAATCGTAACGGGAGTGGACGCTGGCGCCCGCTCCAGGGCGGAGGAGAAGGGGGCAACCGCTTTGCGCCATTTTACGACGTATCGGCGCGGCCTTCCGACGGTTGTAAGCCTTGTAAGGCGAGGGGAGCCGGTTAATGCGGATTCGGCCCGAAGGGCAGCGATTCGGGACCGGGTTAGCTGATCGTCTGCTCTTGCCAGAATTAGCGGACGCCCGGTGGGCCGGACCGGAGGGTCCTATTTGGAGCGGAGCGACGACGCTGGAGGCAGGCCGCTGGTCCCGTCGAGCCATGTCGCAATTCGACCCATTGCTGACATCCCTAACGAAGTGAGCGTGTGGCGGCCGCAGCGACAGGCTCGTCTCGAGCTCCAACGCCTTAAGCGGCTTTGCGAGGGGTGGGCCGATGCCTTCAGCGCCTCCGCCTCGGCAAAGGGCGGATTTGGCACGTCCGGGTCCATGAGGGGTGGCAGGGCGGCGGGACTGGGAGGTATTGCCGGCCCCGCAAGCGGCAGCTAGCAGCGGATATCCTTTATCCGAGGAGGTGTCGGAATGATGCCGGTGCTGGTCGTGGCAAGTGCAGTCGCGTTGAATCTATCGCCGGTGACGCTCAAGCAGGCCGAAGGCTTGTCGCCCGCGGCACTGGCTGACAGGCTTCTGACCGGGCCGCATCGCCCGATCGTCGAGAAGAACACGACCGGAGAAGGAGGTCCGCCGCCGCCTCCGGGCGGGTCGATCACGAGCGAAATCCAGCTCTGGGATCAGGCGCACGGCAGTCGAGA
>JAQGLD010000448.1 GCA_028293055.1 Alphaproteobacteria bacterium | reverse complement strand
CAGGTCTCGGCTGACAGCTATGCCTGCGGGAGTCTGCCAACCTGCGTCGTCAAGCACACCACTGAGGCTCCGGGAGCCTGCTACAAGACGACATCGGGCGATTGGGTGTGCTCCTTCAGCCAGATTTCCGGCCAAGGTGCTACATCGACGGACATGCCGCGGCCGACGACCTACTGAACGCGTGGTACGCCATGTGTCCGATCAAGATATTGGCAGAGATCTCGAACTCGGGTGCAAGTTCGGCTGGCCCCGACAGCTCAGCAGGCGATGCCCGCTCAGGCGGGTACAGGCGTCAATATCTATCATGGCAAGCCCTTTTCAACCGAGACGATCTGGCTTCCCAGAAGCTCGAAGGTGAGCTCGCTCCCGGTGTCCCTGGCCGAGCGCAGCAGCGCAGCGAAATTCTCGAAGTTTCGATCGGATTTCGACAATTCGTAGATGCCGGCCATGCGACCGAACTGGACGAGGAGGCCGGTTTCGTGCTCGGCGAGATCCATGATCCGCTGCTGATGGGCGCTCGGGTTCACTTCCAATCGTAGGCCTTCAACATGGCGGCATAGACCCCGCCGACTGCGGCATTCATGTCGGCGATCACCTGGGGAAGGTAGACGTTCATGAAGATCATCGTTCCTGGAACAGCATTCCTGAGCAGCGTGCCGAGCTTGGTATATTTGTCGCTGGCAGTACCGTTGCCGGCGATGATGGCCCGGATCTCCTTTTCGAGCTGCTGCGCGGGTATCTTCGCCAAGTTCGGGAAAAGGATGAAAAACCGCAGGCAGGTGGAGTTAGACGCTTTGCGGAGCAATGCGTAGCATTCGGGCGCGCCGCCCCCTTTGGCGATCGCAGCACGAAGCTCGCCAGCGAGAATATGGGCGGGTTCATAATCGCGCGCATATTTGGCCAGCACATCCCGTCCGAGCGCTTTGGGACCGGTCCCCTTCCATTGCACGTCGCCTTCCATGCCTTTGTCGCCGCCGCCATCCTCGGTTGGAAAATATTGCGACTTGGGAGTGAGATAGTAGCGATATTCCGGGGTGAGCGTCTTGTTCTTCACCGCCTGCTCGATCTCGGAAAGCTGACGCAGCTTGAAATCATTGATGTTGCCCATGCTGCCGACCCACGTAGCCAGCGGGACGGGTTTGTCGAAGATGGAGGGATCGATCACATTCTTGCTATTGTCGGCGTAGGTTATGACCGGCGCGACATGATAGCCCCAGGTGACTTCCGGCGCGTTCCCCTGCGGCACATCGGCAGATTTTGACGATTTGACCCGCAACGGATGATTCACGCCTTTGCCGGCGACAGCGAAGGATTTCTCGCTGGCATATCCTTTGTCCGACAACAGCTCGGCCATACGGTGGGCGCGGGCATAGCAGCCGTCCATCGGATAGGAGAAAGGAACATCATATTCGGTGCCGTCCGACGCGGTAAACCTCGCCTTGGCAAGCTCGTTGAAAAGGCCTTGCGCCACCAGGGGGTCAATTTTTTGCGTGTCGGGCTGGTCGGCTGACTCGACGTCCTTGGCCTGGAGCCAGCCGAGCGCTCCCAATTGCGGCCCCGTGATGACTTCGATCTGGATCCATTGGTTCGGCCCTTTATTATCTCCGTGAAGGCCGAGCAGATCGGCCGCCTTGACCTTGAAGCGGGAGTTCTTCGGCAGGGTCGCCGTGACCGTGGAATCCCCTTTCGGGTCCTTGTGCAACGAGGACGGAGCGTTGCCGGTCATTCGAAAGAGTTGCGTGACATGAACTGCTCGCGTTGCCGTTTGCAAAATCGGCTGCCTCGGCGCGAGGAATGAGGCGGGCGCAGACGGATGCGGCGCCGCGTCGTGGCCGGTCGCGCACTGCCCTTGCGGAAGCGCCATCGCGGCCTGGCCCATCGCATCGGCCTCGAGCTCCAGCCCAGCATCGTCGTTGACGGGCATGTCGCTTTTCATCTGCGTCGTGGGGCGCACGCGGCCTTGCGCCTGCTGGACGACATGCCAGGCCTCGTGCGGCAGATGCCGCTCCTGACCCGGCGCGAGATGGATCTGGTCGCCCTTGGTGAAGGCGGCGGCGCCGAGGCGGGCGGGCTCGGCGGAGTTGCGGTGGACGACGACGTCGGCGAGCGAGAATCCCGACATCGCTTCCATCACCGTCTGCAGTCCCTCGGGCAGCCGGTTGGAGTCGCGCGGGGCTATGGAAATCCGCGGCGTCGGTGCATTGCGCGGAGCGTCGACGGCTGGAGAAAGGCGCAGCGGCGGCGGCGCGACGCGCGCGCCGACCAGCCTTCGGCGCGGCCGACCGGGGGATTTGCGATCAGCGGCTGCGGATCGCGGCGGAACGAAGCTATGCATGACATGCTCCCGGCCGAGTGCCGCGCACCGGCACCCAAGCTCCATCATCCTGTTCGGCAAACGCCGAAAGGTAAAGCGTTAATGGCGCAAACTCGCGGGTGGAGGCCCGCGCCTGCCGCGGGGTCGCGCCAGCGGCTCCCGCCGCGCAGAATATTTCCGCCCGGCCGGCTTTTCCGCGCGCGAGGCGATGTGCGGAGGCGAGCGAGGCGGAGGGTTCAGGCAGGAGCCGGCGGATTGAGGAAGAAGGATTCGATCTTCGACCAATATAACGTCGTCATGAACCGGCTGACGGCGGCAATAGCCCTGCCCGCCGGCGCTGGCCTTCCAGTGATCGTCATTGTCGATCCCGGTCTTCACAGCCGTATAGAGGTCGTTGTCGACCTTCTGCTGGAATTCGGCCTTGAAGGGCGAACTCGTCGCGGCTGAAATCGACATGGGGCGGGTGCTTAGTGAAGTCGGCCAGCGGTGCGGGCCACCTCGAACCCCTGGTCTTAGAGGAGAGGGACCGTGGGTCGGGTGAGCGACGGGTGCGGAAAGGCCGCACCGGCTCTCATCCGGAAGACCGTCATGATCAGGAACATCCCCCTCTCGAAGCTGAAACTCTCCGATCGCAACGTACGCCGGGCGTGTGACCCGGACGCCGACCTCGAGCTGAAGGCCGATATCGAATCCCACGGGCTTCTTCAGAATCTCGTGGTGACGCCGAGCCGCAAGCCCCGCGGC
>JAQGLD010000433.1 GCA_028293055.1 Alphaproteobacteria bacterium | reverse complement strand
CCGGTGATCGCCAAGTCCGGCGACCTCGCCGCGTTGCTCACCAATCTCGAGGATGGCGACGTCCTGTTCATCGACGAGATCCACCGGCTCGCGCCGGCCGTCGAGGAGATACTCTATCCGGCGATGGAGGACCGGGCGCTCGACCTGATGATCGGAGAAGGTCCGTCCGCGCGCTCGGTGCGGATCGACCTGCCCAAATTCACCCTCGTCGGAGCGACCACACGCCAGGGGCTGATCACCACCCCGCTTCGCGACCGGTTCGGCATCCCGGTCCGGCTCAATTTCTACACCGTGGAGGAGCTCGAGCTGGTCGTCCGGCGCGCAGGGCGGCTGCTCGGCCTCGACCTCACCGACAGCGGCGCCAACGAGATCGCCCGGCGATCGCGCGGCACTCCGCGTATCTCGGGCCGGCTGCTGCGCCGGGTGCGCGACTTCGCCCAGGCGGCGGGGGACACGCAGGTCGATGCGCGAGTGGCCGACGGCGCCCTGGTCAGGATGGAGGTCGACGCGCTGGGGCTCGACGCGATGGACCGTCGCTACCTCCACATGATCGCCGACATCTACAAGGGCGGCCCGGTTGGGGTCGAGACGCTCGCGGCAGGCCTGTCCGAGCCGCGCGACACGATCGAGGAGGTTATCGAGCCCTATCTCATCCAGCTCGGCCTGGTGGCGCGGACCGCGCGCGGCCGCTGCCTCAACGGCCGGGCCTGGACTCATCTCGGAATCACGCCACCCAAATCGGCCCAGGACGGATTGTTCGATCAGGCCTGACCGATTCGCCGAGGAAGACTCGAACAATGTCGCTCGCGGGAAAGGGAAAATGACCATGACCAGATTGCGCCTGTTGGCCGTCGCTTGTGCATCGCTGGCCGCCGCTTCCGCTCAGGCTCAGGCGCCGGCAGCCGATGCGGCCCCCGCCGCGGCCCCCGATTACAGTCAGGATTCGGCCTGGCTCTGCCTCCCGGGCCGCGATGATGCTTGCGGCAAGCCGCTGCCGACCACCGCGCTCAACCCCAATGGCTACGGCTCGGTCGGCCAGGCGGTCGCGGCGAAGGACGCGCCGGTCGACTGCTTCTACGTCTATCCGACCGTGTCTCGCGATCCCGGGGTCAATAGCGACCTCAATGCCGGTCCCGAGGAACTCGCAGTCGCTCTTGTTCAGCTGGCCCGCTTCGGCAGCGTCTGCCGCACCTATGCGCCAATGTATCGGCAGCTGACCCTCGCCTCGCTTCGGCGCGGTTTTGCCGGCGAGAATCTGGAGCCGGCGATGGACCTCGCCTATCGCGATGTCGTCGCGGCTTGGAACGATTTCCTCGCCCATCGCAATTCGGGGCGCCCGTTCGTGCTGATCGGCCACAGCCAGGGTTCGATCCATCTCGAGCGCCTCATCGCCGAGCAGATCGACGGCAAGAAGCTGGCGAAGCAAATGGTCTCCGCAATCCTGCTCGGCTGGTCGGTCGACGTGCCCGAAGGCAAGACCGTCGGCGGCGCATTCCAGTCGATCCCGCTTTGCACCAAAGGGGGCGAGACCGGATGCGTGATCACCTACATGTCGTTCCGCGCCGCCTCCCCGCCGCCCGCAGGCTCGTTCCTCGGCCGCGCATCGCGTCCGGGCATGACCGCCGGCTGCACCAATCCGGCCGCGCTCGCCGGCGACGGACATCATCTCGATTCCTACTGGTTCGCAGCGCTTCCACCACGGCAGGGCGAAGCGCCGATCGCCTGGTCGAGCCAAGGCGAGCCGCCCACCCCCTTCGTCCGCACCGAGGGGCTGGTCAGCGGCGAATGCAGGCATGACGGCAGCGCAGGCTATCTCGCCCTCACGGTCAACGCCGATCCGGCGGACGCCCGCACCGATCGCATCCCAGGCGATGTCTACATGCTGGGCGCGGTCAATCCGAGCTGGGGGATGCACCTTGCCGACATGAATGTCGCCCAGGGCAATCTCATCGCCGCGGTCGAGGCCCAGAGCCGGGCTTTACTGCGCGGCGGCCGCTAGGGGCGCCCTCCCCGCCTTCGCCGAGACGTAGAAATCTTATCGCACCTCCAGCCAGGCGTAGCGGGCCAATGCGCCTGAAATCCCCACTGCGGTGACCAGGCGAAGCGCATCGCGGACTCCGATCTCCTGGTACCAGCTGCCGGCGTAGATCAGCAGGCCGGCGAGCATCGTCGCGTAGAAGCCGAAGGACAGCGCCCGCGCCCGGTTCTGCAGCGACAGCTCGTCGTTGAGCAGCGAGCTCGTCAGGCGATCGCGGCTGAGGCCGCCGCCCTTGGCGAGGATGAACAGCCAGGCTCCGATCATCGGAATCCACACCGCGCCGCGCAGCCCGAGCACCGAATAAGGCGCGCTTCCGAACTCGATCACCGCATTGAGCATCATCACCACGGCCGCCAGCGCCATCACCGCGGCCCGGCCGCGCGAGGCGCGTTCGGCCTGCTCGACATTATGCACTCTCACCATCTTCTATTCCTCCCATCCGTCGAGCGAGAAGATCGCTTCGACCGCGCAGCCCAGCGCCCGCGCAAGCTTGAGCGCGAGCAGGGTCGACGGCACGAACACTCCGTTCTCCACCGTATTGATCGTCTTGCGGCTGACCCCGACGCGTTCGGCGAGCTCTGCCTGGGTGAGGCCGAGAGCCGATCGCGCATCCCTCAGCCGGTTCGCCAGTGCTTCAGCCACGCTTCCCTATCGCCTCCGAGTCGTGTAACCTCTAGGTGACATGTAACCTCTAGGTTACACGACGTCAAACGCAATTTTGCGCCGTCCGGCCGTTAAGCCTTTGCGCGCGAATCCCCGGTGGCTAAGGGTCCCGACCGTGACGAATGGGGAGAGACTGCGCCCGGCGGACGGCCGTTTCGAGGGGAGGACCCACTATTTCCCGCTGCGCGTCTATTTCGAGGACACCGACGTCGCCGGCATCGTCTACTACGCCAATTACCTGCGCTTCATCGAGCGGGCGCGATCGGACCTGCTGCGTGCGCTGGGCATCGACCAGCGCAGGGCGCTCGAGGATGGGATCGGAGTCTATGCGGTGGCCGAGGTCAATATCCGCTACCGCGCTTCTGCGAAGCTTGGCGACGACCTGCTCGTCGTCACCCGGCTCGAAGAGATACGAGCCGCCAGCGTGCTCATTCATCAACAGGTCAGGCGCGACCGGGAAATCGTCGCCGACGCCATGGTGACCGCGGCCTTCCTCTCGCCGGAAGGCCGGCCGCGGCGGCAGCCCAAGCCATGGGTCGAGCGGTTCGAACGGCTGCAAGAGGAAGGGAAAGCGTGAATCCATTGGCAAATGCAGCGAGCAGCCTCTCGCCGATCAGCCTGTTTCTGCAGGCCGACATCGTCGTCAGGATCGTGATGATCGGGCTCATCCTCGCCAGCATCTGGACCTGGGCGATCATCGTCGGCCACGCGCTGAAGATCCGCCGCGTCTCGCGCGGCAATGCCGCCTTCGAGCGCGACTTCTGGAAGGCGGGCGATATCGACAGCTTCTTCGATGCGCGCGGCAAGGAGGATCTGCCGAGCGCAAGGGTGCTCGGCGCCGGGATCGCGGAATGGCGGCGTTCGACCTCAGGCGCCAAGGTCGATCGCGAAGGCGCTCGCGCGCGGCTCGCCGCGGTGATGCAATCGGCCTCGACCCAGGAGGTCGACGATCTCGCGGCGCGGCTCAACATCCTCGCGACGATCGGCTCGGTCGCCCCGTTCGTCGGCCTGTTCGGCACGGTGTGGGGGATCATGCGCAGCTTCGCCGACATTGCCGGAGCCAACAATACCAGCCTGGCGGTGGTCGCGCCGGGCATCGCCGAGGCCCTGTTCGCCACCGCATTGGGCCTGTTCGCGGCCATTCCGGCGGTCATCGCCTACAATCGGATGAGCTACGGCATCAACCGCATCGAGGCGCGCCTCGAGCGGTTCGCGAGCGCCTTCCACGGCACTCTCAGCCGCGAGCTGGACAGGGAAGCATGAGGGTGGCCGTGACAATTCCTCACCTGGACTCAGCCCAGGGGAGGATCTTTAGATGGCGATAGGTCCAATGCTTGGCGGCAATCGCCGCGGCCGGCGCTCGCCGATGGCCGAGATCAACGTGACTCCGATGGTCGACGTCATGCTGGTGCTGCTGATCATCTTCATGGTCACCGCGCCCTTGCTCGTCGCCGGGGTCAAGGTCGATCTCCCAGACAGCAAGGCCGGGGCGCTCGACCAGGAGCACAAGCCTGTGCAGGTCAGCCTCGACGGCCAGGGCGGCCTGTTCATCGACGACCAACCGATCGCACTCGACCAGCTCCCGGCGCGACTGGCCCAGGTCGCGGCGTCGAGCCGCGAGCCCGGCGGCCCGCGTATCTTCCTGCGCGCGGATCGGGCGCTCGACTACGGATCGGTGATGCGGGTGATGGGCGACATCAATGCCGCCGGCCTGCGCCGGGTCGCCCTGGTCAGCGTCGAGGGAGGCAATAAGGACTGATGGACCGGGCGGAGAAAGCCGGCTTCGGAGTCGCGGTGGCGGGGCATGTCGCCCTGCTCGCCATGCTTTCGGTCGGCTTCGTCAATGTGAAGCTGCCGCCGATCCAGACCGCGCCGATGGAGGTCGAGATCGTCCCCGACCTCGCTCCTCAAAGCAGCGCGCCCAATCCCGCCCGGACCGAAGCCGCTCCGAAGCAGGCCGAGGTCCAAGGGCCCGTCGAGCCG
>JAQGLD010000414.1 GCA_028293055.1 Alphaproteobacteria bacterium | reverse complement strand
GGCCCGCGGCTTGCCACATAGTGGCTTTGCCTTCAGGAGGAGCCATGGCCCTCCCCGCTTTGTTCGATCGCCTCCGGCTCCCGGTCATCGGGTCGCCCTTGTTCATCGTCTCGAGTCCGGACCTGGTCATCGCCCAGTGCAAGGCCGGGATCGTCGGCTCGTTCCCCGCGCTCAACGCTCGGCCGCAAGGCCTGCTCGACGAGTGGTTGCACCGCATCACCGAGGAGCTGGCGGCCTGGGACCGCGATCATCCCGACCAACCTTCCGCGCCTTACGCCGTCAACCAGATCGTCCATCGCTCCAACGCCCGCCTGCAGGACGATCTCGCCACCTGCGCCAAATGGAAGGTGCCGATCGTCATCACCTCGCTCGGCGCCATGGTCGAGCTCAACCAGGCAGTGCACGGCTGGGGCGGAATCACCCTCCACGACATCATCAACGATCGCTTCGCGCGCAAGGCGATCGAGAAAGGCGCCGACGGGATCATCGCGGTGGCGGCCGGCGCTGGCGGCCATGCCGGCACCCTCTCCCCCTTCGCTTTGGTCGACGAGATCCGTCAATGGTTCGACGGACCCCTGATCCTTTCGGGCGCGATCGCGACCGGACGCGCGGTGCTCGGCGCCCAGGCGATGGGCGCCGATCTCGCTTATATAGGCTCGCCGTTCATCGCCACCGCGGAAGCCAATGCGAACGAGGCCTACAAGACCGGAATCGTCGAGGGGCGCGCGTCGGATATCGTCTATTCGAGCCTGTTCACCGGGGTCAGCGGCAATTATCTCCGCGGCTCGATTCTGGCGGCCGGGCTCGATCCCGACAAGCTGCCCGAGGGCGACCTCAGCACGATGGATTTCGGCGGCGAGGGCGCGAAAAAGGCCTGGCGCGACATCTGGGGCTCGGGCCAGGGCATCGGCGCGATCGACCGGGTCCAGCCGGCCGCCGACTATATCGCGAAGCTCGCCCGCGAATATGACGCCGCGAAGGAAGAACTGAGAGCGAAGACCGGATTCTAGATCCTCCCCTGGAAATCCCCAGGGGATGCACACAAGTCCGATCCCTCTGTTCCCCGGCGAAGGCCGGGGCCCAGTACAGGCGTCTGATCTCAGATACGCAGGCAGATATGGATCCCGGCCTTCGCCGGGAAACGGGCGCGTAAGTCATTGATTTCGAGCTCAGTCGGCAGATGTGTGCATCTCCTCCCCTGGAAATCCAGGGGAGGAGTTTAGGATGCCAATATCCCCTCGAGTCCCTCCCGCCACGCCGGCGGCAATTCCACCGGCCGCCGGCTCTCCCGGCCGACATAGACATGGACGAAATGCCCCTCCGCCGCCGCCTCGTCGCCGCCCTTGGCGAACACCCCCAGGCGGTAGCGCACGCTCGACCGCCCCAGTCGCTCCACCGCAAGCCCGATTTCGACCGGCTCGGGATAGGCCAGGGGGCGCGCGTACCGGCACCCGGTCTCGACGACGAGCCCGATCGGATCGCCGTCCGCTATGTCGAGCAGCCCGGCCTCGATCAGCCAGGCGTTCACCGCGCTGTCGAACCAGCTGTAATAGACCGTGTTGTTGACATGGCCGTAGGCATCATTGTCGGCCCACCGGGTCGTGATCTCGCGCCACGCCCGATAGCCGCTCCTGCACTTCAGGCCTTCCCTCACAGCGCGCTTTCGTAGAGCCGCCGGGCGTCGGCCTCGGTGACCTCGCAGGGATTGTTGATCAGCAGCCGCTGCTGCTTCATCGCCTCGCTCGCCAGCCGGTCGAGATCGCCCGCCCCGATCCCGACCTCGGAGAGGCGCAACGGTACACCCGCGGCTCGGCAGAGCGAAGCGACCTGCTCGACGAAGCCCTGCGCCTGGGCCTGGCGGCCGACCCCGGCCAGCGACGGATCGAGCAGCAATCCGAGCTCCGCATAGTCGGCCATCGCCGCCGGCATGTTGTGGCCCAGGACATGGGTCAGCATGAGCGCGTTGGAAAGGCCGTGAGGCACGTGGAACAGGCCCCCGATCGGATAGGCCAGGGCATGGACCGCTGCGACCGGGGCGTTGGCGAAGGCGACCCCAGCGAGATGCGCGCCGAGCAGCATCGCCCCGCGCGCGTCGCAGTCGTCGGGATGCTCGCAGACCCGAATCAGATTGGCGGAGAGCAGGCGCAGCGCCTCGCGCGCCAGCGAGTCCGAGACCGGATTCTTCTTGTGCGCGCTGGTATAGGCCTCGATCGCATGGACCATCGCGTCGATCCCGGTCGCTGCGGAGACATGGCGCGGCAGGCCGAGGGTCAAATCGGCGTCGAGCAATGCGAAATCGGCGTAGAGCGGCGGGCTGTTGACCGCGAGCTTGACCCCCTCCCCGACCGTGATCACGCTGATCGGAGTCGCTTCGGATCCGGTGCCGGCAGTGGTCGGCACGAGCACCAGCGGCAGCCGCGGCCCTTTCGCGATTCCCACGCCCCAGATCGAGTCGAGCGAATCGCCGCTGCCGAGCAGATAGGCCGCGAGCTTGGCCACATCCATCGGGCTGCCGCCGCCGAAGCCGACCACCGAGGCGCAGCCCTCGCCTGCCGCCACGGCGCCCAAAACGGTCGCCTGCGAAGGATCGGCCTCGACCGAGTCGAAGATGACCGCCTCGATTCCAGCTTCGTCCAGCGCGGCCAGCGCCGGGTCGGCGAGGCCGAGCCCGATCAGCTGGGCATCGGTAACGAACAGGCAGCGGCCTGGCGGAAGCAGAGCGCCGAGCCTCGACACGCTCCCGCTCCCGGCGATCAGCCTCGGGCCGTAGGCGAATTCATAGGGCTTCATGCGGCCAGTCTACCCGGCCGCGACCGCGGTTCAAAGCGAGCGTTCGAGCCGGCTGAGCAGGCTCCGAGCGGGGCTCGGCTGAGGCTCGGGCGCCAGCGTTCCGCGGTCGAGCCGCTGGACCCGTCCGTAAAGCTCGCGGCTCGCATCGATCAAGGCGAGCGCCGCCGGCGGAAGCTTGGGCAGGAGCGAGGCATCGCTTTCCGGCGCGTCGCCGAGTCGCCGTGCCGGCTTGAGCGACTGGATCCGGCTGATCTCGCCGGCTTCCACCGCGCGCTGGGTCAGCAGCCAGGCGATGACATGCATCAGCCGGGTGGTGACCTTCAGCGACTCGCAGGAGAATCCGACCCGGAGGATCGGGTCCAGCGATTCGCGATCCGCGCGCCCATGCCGATCGAAATAGAATCGCGCTTCGTCCGCGAGCAGCATCGCCTCGGTGTAGAGCGAATCCACCAGCCGGTGGGTCAGCTGCATATTTCTCGGCTCGGCGATCATCCCGCCTGTCTGCCACAGCCGCATCGGCGCAGGAACGGAAAAACAGGGTAAACCCGATCCCCGGCCGGGACGGTGTCGGGAAGGCTAGGCGATGATATCCGGAATCAACTGATCCTCGAGCAAGGCGATCTCGTCCCTGAGTCGCAGCTTGCGCTTCTTGAGGCGGGCGAGCTGGAGCTGGTCGGGCGCGGTGAGCGCCCGCAAGGCTTCGATCGCGGCGTCGAGATCGCGATGCTCCATGCGCAGCCGCACCAGCCGCGCCGCCCCTTCCCTCCCTTCCCTGTCGCTGCCGTCGATCACGCAAACCCCCTGTCGAACCCATTCGGGCCGCTTCCGGCGCCTACACATTCGCCGAATTCCGGCTTATAGATAATATATCAACGGGCCGTCGTACATATCGGGGCGGCCGTCCGATCGGCAGGAGACAAAGCCACCATTCGGGTGTTTGATAGCCAGCTCACAGCAACGGAGATGGGAATGCAACAGGCGCATATCTCGGCATTGCAGACGAAACATGCTGATATCGAAGCAAGAATCCTCGAAGAAACCCAACGCCCGATGCCCGACAGCGCCACACTCGCCAGGCTCAAGAAAGAAAAGCTGAGAGTGAAGGAAGCCATCGCCGGACTTCACTGATCCGAGTCGCCGCGTCCGTCCGAGCCTTTGCGCGCTAAGTTAGGCGCGTCGCCCTTCTCCTCCCTGTCCGCGGAGCGGATGGGGGGGGTGTAGCCGCGGCATGCCGGGGGCATGCCGGAAGGCGAAACCGGCTGCGCAGCAGCCGTCGGCCGAAATGAGCAGGTCGCCATGTCCACCGGACATGGCTGCGTAGTCCGGGGGACTGCGCACCTGCTCATGGTGGAGGGGTAGACGACACCGGTTCCAGTGGTTCTGTCCGGACCCACAAAGTCTACGGCAGATACCCCTCCCCAGGCTTCGCCTGGTCCCCCTCCCCATGAGCTTCGCTCACAGGGAGGCTGAGGTCGCGGCATGACGAAAACCCATGCGACAACCCTCTCCGCAAGCGGGATGGACCTGTTCCCGCGCCGCGCCCTCCTCGCTACAGCGCCCTCATGTGCAACGATTACCGAATCCGCGTCGAGCTCGACGCCCTCGAGACCCTTGTCGCGGACCTGCGGATGCGGCTACGCTTTCCGGAAGGCCGCTCCAACATCGATCCGCGCTACGATGTACGGATCAACGAACGCGCGAC
>JAQGLD010000409.1 GCA_028293055.1 Alphaproteobacteria bacterium | reverse complement strand
CGAAGGCCTGCTCTATCACGGCCTCACTCCCAAGCAGCGCGCCCGCGATCCGCTGATCGACGCAGTGCGCGCGGCGGGAAAAGGGCTCAGCCGATTCGGTGAGCATGGCGACCTGCTCGACGACTGGATCGCGCCGATTTTCGACGACGAGCCGCGCTACGCCCGAATCCGCCGCGCCGCCTGCCTGCTCGCCGATGTCGCCTGGCAGGCCCACCCCGATTTCCGCGCCGAGCGTGGGCTCGACATGGCGCTGCACGGCAATTGGGTTGGGATCGACGCGCCCGGCCGGGTGATGATGGCCGAGGCGTTATTCAACAATTTCGGCGGGGGCCCCGAACTGCCCGACAAGCAGATCGCAGGCCTGCTCACCCCGCGCGAGTTCGAACAGGCCGCCTTGTGGGGGATGGCGATGCGCGTCGGCCAAAGGCTCAGCGGAGGCCTCGCCACCGGTCTGCAGCGCACCGCGCTGGTGCGCGAAGGCGACCGGCTGCTGCTCGTGGTCAAGCCGGGAGAGGAAGCGCTTTACGGCGAGACGGTTGAGCGCAGGCTCAAGCGGCTCGCCTCGTCGCTCGGTTGCAAGGCGGGGATGAAGGTCGCAACCGCCTGAGCGCTGACGGATCTATTCAAGCACACGGGCCTAGTGTTCGAGTGGCGTTTCGGCCGAGTCCTCGACCTCGTCCGTGTCCTCGACCGCGGCGATCTCGGTGCGGGTCATCTTGAGCTTGCCGCCGAGGACCGCGAAGGCGAGGCGGCCTTCGACCAGGTCGAGCGCGTCGCGGCCGAACTGCTCGAAGCGCCAGCCCTCGAGGATCGAGAGGCCGTCGCGGCGCCCGGCGGCGAGCAGTTCGAGCTCCTCGGATCGGGCGATCAGCCGCGCCGCGACATTGGTCTCGCGAGAGCGGATCTTGAGCAGCAGCTTGAGCAGGTCGGCGACCAACGCGCCTTCCTTGCCGAGGCCGGGGCCGCGATCCTCGCGCGGCGGCAGCTCCTCGGCCGCCATCGGCTTGCTAGACGCGATCGCAGCCATCAGCCGTCCGCCGATATCGTTTCCGGCCCAGGCCGGGGAGAGGCCGCGGACGCGCGCCAGGCCCTCCTGGCCCGCCGGCGGGTGCGAGGCGACATCGGCGAGGGTTTCGTCCTTCATGATCCGGCCTCGCGGCAGGTTCTTGGACCGGGCCTCCTGCTCCCGCCAGGCTGCCGCCGCCTTCAGCCGCCCCAGCACCTCGGGCTTGCGGCTCGAGATTCGCACCCGGCGCCAGGCCAGAGCAGGGTCCTGCTCGTAATTGCTCGGGTCGGCGAGCCGCTCCATCTCCTCGTCGAGCCAGGCGCCGCGCCCGGTGCGGCGCAGCCGCTCGAGCATCTTCGGGAACAGGGTGGCAAGGTGGGTGACGTCGCCGATCGCATAGTCGATCTGGCGCTTGTCGAGCGGCCGGCGGGCCCAATCGGTGAATCGCGCGCCCTTGTCGAGGGTCTTGCCGATCAGACTCTCGACCAGGTTCGAGTAGCCCACCTGCTCGCCGAGCCCGAGCGCCATCGCCGCTATCTGGGTATCGAACAAAGGATGGGGGGTCCGCCCGGTGAGATTGTAGATGATCTCGATATCCTGGCCTCCGGCGTGGAAGACCTTGAGGACATCCTCATTGTCGACGAACAGGTCGAGCATCGGTTTCAGATCGATGCCTTCGGCCTTTGGGTCGACCGCGGCCGCTTCCTCGGTATTGCCGATCTGGACGAGGCAAAGCTCCGGCCAGAACGTGTTCTCGCGCATGAACTCGGTGTCGACGGCGACGAAGTCGGATTTCGCGAGACGCTCGCAAAGGGCCTTGAGCGAATCGCTGTCGGTAATCAGTGGATGGATATGCATTGCGGGGCTCATAGCGAGGCCCTCCCGGCTTGACAAAGCCAGCCTTCGCCGCGAAGCGCCCGGCATCCCGATCAACTTGAAAATGGCCTCAGCAGCAGCTGCGCCAGGCGGAAAAGATGATGCACGCTTACCGGACCCACAAGTGCGGAGAGCTGCGCGAGAGCCATGTCGGCGAGCGCGTCAAGCTTTCGGGCTGGGTGCATCGCAAGCGCGACCACGGCAATCTGCTGTTCGTCGATCTGCGCGACCATTATGGCCTCACTCAGATCGTCTCCGACAGTTCGGACGAGGCATTCAAGGCGATCGAGGGAGTCCGCGCGGAATCGGTGATCACCGTCGAGGGCGAGATCGTCCGCCGCGGGTCCGATGCGGTTAATCCGAACCTCGCCACCGGCCAGATCGAAGTCCACGCCACGAAGGTGACGGTCCAGTCGCACGCTTTGGAGCTGCCGCTGCCGGTCGCGGGGGAGGCCGACTATCCCGAGGATATCCGCCTCCGCTATCGCTATCTCGACCTTCGCCGCGAGCGCATCCACAAGAACATCATGCTCCGGTCCGCGGTGATCGCCTCGATCCGGAGCCGAATGATTGGCCAGGGCTTCACCGAATTCCAGACTCCGATCCTGACCGCTTCGAGCCCGGAAGGCGCGCGCGACTATCTGGTGCCGAGCCGGGTCCATCCGGGCAAGTTCTACGCGCTGCCCCAAGCGCCGCAGATGTTCAAGCAGCTGCTGATGGTCGCCGGCTTCGACCGCTATTTCCAGATCGCCCCGTGCTTCCGCGACGAGGATGCCCGCGCCGACCGAAGCCCCGGAGAATTCTATCAACTCGATTTCGAGATGAGCTTCGTCACCCAGGAAGATGTCTTCCAGGCGATCGAGCCGGTGCTCGCCGGAGTGTTCGAGGAGTTCGCCGCGGGCAAGTTCGTCACCGCGGCCGGGGATTTCCCGCGCATTCCCTACCGCGAGTCGATGCTGAAATATGGCAATGACAAGCCCGACCTGCGCAACCCGCTGGTGATAAGCGACGTCACCGATCATTTCCGCGGCGGCGGGTTCGGGCTGTTTGCCAAGATCATCGAGGGCGGCGGGATCGTCCGGGCGATCCCGGCCCCCGGCGCCGGAACCCGGGCGCGAAGCTTTTTCGACGGGATGAACGATTGGGCGCGGGGCGAAGGCTTTGCCGGCCTCGGCTACATCAACATCAAGAATGGTGAGGCGGGCGGGCCGATCGCCAAGAATCTCGGCGAGGAAGCGACCGCAAAGCTGATCGCCGCGCTCGGCCTCGGGCCGGACGACGGAGTCTTCTTCGCCGCCGGCAAGGAAGGCCAGGCTGCAAGGCTCGCCGGAGTGGCCCGCACGCGGGTCGGCGAGGAGCTCGGCCTGATCGAGGAGGGGGCTTTCCGCTTCTGCTGGATCGTCGACTTCCCGATGTACGAATATGACGAGGAGACGAAGAAGGTCGACTTCTCGCACAACCCCTTCTCGATGCCGCAGGGCGAGCTCGAAGCGCTGGAGAGCAAGGATCCGCTCGACATTCTCGCTTTCCAGTATGACATCGTCTGCAACGGGGTCGAGCTGTCGTCGGGCGCGATCCGCAACCACCGCCCGGACATCATGTACAAGGCGTTCGAGATCGCCGGCTACAGCCAGGAGGATGTCGACACCAACTTCTCCGGAATGATCAATGCGTTCAAATTTGGAGCTCCGCCGCATGGCGGATCGGCGCCGGGGATCGACCGGATCGTGATGCTGCTCGCCGGCGAGCCGAACATCCGCGAGGTCGTGCTGTTCCCGATGAACCAGCGCGCCGAGGACCTGATGATGGGCGCTCCGTCGGAGGTCAGCGCCAGGCAGCTGCGCGAGCTCAACATCCGGATCGTCGAGCCGGCCGGGGCAGCGAAGAAGGATCCCGCCAAGATCGTCGCGCCCGAGTAAGCCCCGTCGATGGAGACCCCCAGGCCGCTGGCCCGCGTCTTGGGATTGCCGGGGGTGCTCTTCCTGACTCTTTCGGTGACGACCCCGGCCTCCTCGGTCTTCGTCATCGTCCCTGGAATGGTCCAGGCGGCCGGCACCGGCGCGCTGCTCGCCCTGCTAGTCGCCATCCTGATCTGTGTCGCGACCGGCCTGGTCTATGCGGAGCTCGCCTCCGCATGGCCGGTCGCAGGCGGCGAATATGTGTTCGTCGCGCACACCCTTGGGCCTGCCGCCGGCTTCGCAATGCTCGGTGTCAATCTGTTCAACACCCTGCTGTTTCCGCCGGTGGTTGCCCTCGGAATCGCCTCCGTGGCGAGCAGCTTCCTGCCCGGC
>JAQGLD010000383.1 GCA_028293055.1 Alphaproteobacteria bacterium | reverse complement strand
ACGCCTTCGGTCGCTATGACGACGAGCTCGTCAGGGAGCAGAGTGGCTGGCGCTTTCGAGTCCGGCGCCTGACGAGGATCGCCCGTGACTGAGCCTCACGATATCACAGCGGGACGAGAGGTCGCGGTTGCGGGAAGCGTGGTCGTGATCACCGGCGGGGGCAGCGGGATCGGCGAAGCGACCGCCCGCGCCTTCGCCGCGGCAGGGGGTCGGGTGGTGATCGGCGATCTCAACATCGAGGCCGCCCACCGCGTTGCCGCCTCGATCGGAGCGACGGCCATGCGCTGCGATGTCACCAGGGAGGCGGAGGTCGCCGCGCTGATCGATCGGGCGGTCGAGTCGCATGGCCGCATCGACACGATGATCAACAATGCCGGCGCGATCGGCGCGAGGGGCGGGATCGCCGAGATTTCCGAGCAAGGCTGGAGCGACACGATCGCGATCCTGCTCAACAGCGTCGTCTTCGGAATGAAGCACGCTGCCAGGCATATGATCCCGCGCCGATCGGGCGCGATCCTGACCACGGCCAGCAATGCCTCGGTGGCTGCGCTTGGCCCTCATCCCTATTCGACCTGCAAGAGCGCCGTGCTAGGCCTCACCCGATCGGTCGCGGCCGAGCTCGCGGGCCATCGCATCACCGTCAACGCGGTCGCCCCTGGAATGATCTCGACCGGCCTGACCGCGGCCCTTTACGGAGGGGACGAAGCGACCAGGCGGAAATCGGCCGAGGTCAGCCCGCTTGGCGATCCAATCCTCGCCGAGGACATGGCGCGCTGGTTCGTGTTTCTCGCCGGCCCCGGCGGCCGCAGCATGACCGGCCAGACGATCGTCGTCGACGGCGGCGCGACGACCGTGCGCGGCCCCTCGGCGCACCATTGAGCATGCGGATGGCCGCCCACTCCGCATGCATTAGCAGTCCAGACGGGCGCGCGGAATGATCACCCGGATCGGCTTCGCGCCTGGCCACCCCGCGCTCTCGGTCGAGACGCTCCAGGCGCACTGGACGTCGCGCCATGCGGAGGTGACCCTCGGGCTGCCGCATGTCCGACGTTATTGGCAAAACCAGCCTGTCCTCTCCGACGGGGCTCCGCTGCTGCCGTGGCCGGGCTTCGACGTCTGTTCCGAATTCGACTTCGCGGACTCGGTCGACATGGACCGTTCCTTCGCCTCGGCAGCCTATTTCGAGCACGTGAAGCCGGACGAGGATTATCTCCTCGACAAGTCCAAGGGCGGAATGCTGCTTGCCGAGAGGGTGTTTGACGAAGGCAGTCCGGTGAGCGACGGGATTCGGCTGCTCACCTTCTTCAGCGTCGCGCCGCTTCGCCAGCCGAGCGCGCTCGCCGCCGCCCTGATCTCGTTGCCCAGGGCCGAATCCGCCTTTGCGCGCGAAGTCTATGTCGCGCTCGAAGGCCGCGCGGCAGGACAGCGGGTCGGCATGTTCGACGCGGTCGACATCAACTGGTTCGAGGATCCGGAGAGCGCCCACGCTTTCGCGCTTTCGAAGGAGCAGCGCGACCGCCGCTACGCGGTCGCGGATCTCGCGCGCGGTACCGAGAATCTCATCGCCCGCGTCCGCATGGTGCTTTGAGGAGCGGAGCAAAGTCCCAGCCCGACCCGCGCCGCCGGCTGGGTCGCTTCGGACAGTCTTGGGCTCAGGCCTGGAAGGAATGATTATGAGAGTTGTCGTATTCGGCGCCACCGGCGTTCAGGGCAGTGCCCAGGTGCGCGCGCTGACGGCGAAAGGCCATGATCCGGTTGCGGTCAGCCGTGCGCCCGAAGCCTGGACCATAGACGGCAAGGCGATCGAGACGTTCGCTGCCGATTATCAGGATCTGGCCAGCCTCGCCGAGGCCGTGGTCGGATCGGACGCGATCTTCCTGAACATGCCTTCCACCTCCTTCCAGGCCGCGGCGCCCCTGATCGCGGGAGTCGAGGTGATCGCTAGGGCGGCAGCGGCGTCGCCGTCGACGAAGATGCTGGTCTTCAACACCAGCCTTCCAGTCTCCGAGACGACCCGCGGATTCGCCGCGCAGGACGCGCGCTTCGAGATGCGCCGCCTGATCTTCGAGTCCGGAGTCCCCGCGGTCAGCATCCAGCCCGTGGTGTTTCTCGACAATCTCATGGGCTGGGGCTGGCCCCCGATCGCGAGCCGCAACACGATCGTCTATCCGCACAAGGAAAGTCTCGACGTCTCGTGGATCTGCCACGACGATGTCGCCGCCCTGATGATCGCTGCCATGGAACGCCCGCATCTCGCCGGACGCAGCTTCGCGGTCGGCGGCCCCGAGACGGTCCGCCTGCCCGAGCTGGCACGCAAGCTCGGCCGCGCCTGGGACCGTCCGCTCGGCTATGAAAGCCAGAGCCTCGACGATTTCTGCAAGCTGATGCTGGGCCAGTTCGGAGCCACCTCCTCGCTCGAGTCGGCACACCTGGAAGACGAGCTGCGGCGGATCTACACCTGGTACAACAGCTCGGACGAGTATCCCTTCTGCGTCGACATGGCGCCGGTGCTGAAGGAATTGCCGGTCGAGCTCACCCCGATCGAGACCTGGGCCAGACGCCAGCGAATCCCGCAGCCGGCCTGAACTCGGCCGCAAAGCATTCCCCCTTTGATCGGGGAGGGTTGGGTAGGGGAACCGCCTAGGGTCTGTCCTCCCAGTTCTGAATCATCGGGACGGAGCGCATTTTGGCGCAGGGCCAGGAGCGAGGAGGGAGCGATGAGGATTCATCGTGACCGACGAGCGACGCCGCACTGCGCCAAAAGGCGCCCGCCGCCTATGGCGGTCGCCCGGAGAGCCGCACCGGACTGCGTCGGGCCGCTTGGCCGGAGAACCACTCCGACCTGCGCGGCCCTCCTTGCCGGTACGCCTCTCCGCGCGATCACGACGGTTCAGAACTGGGAGGACAGACCCTAAACCGTGGCTTCGACCGGCACCGCCCGGTTCAGG
>JAQGLD010000377.1 GCA_028293055.1 Alphaproteobacteria bacterium | reverse complement strand
CCTGAACGATTTCCACAGCTTCGATTAAGCCGGTCTGGATTAGATCGGACGTGCCACTGCGGTGGCGAGTAAGCGTGGGCAGGTGCTGCGACCGACGGTCACGCTCGGGACGCAGTACCTGCTTCGCTGACGCCCGGGCTGGAAATGCCAAGGTCGCGGAACTCGATCGGCTCGGACGATTTCTTGTTCGCATGGAAGAGCAAATTCACGACGCGCCGAGCGAGGTCGCAGCCCGGGACGGAATCGTCGCAGTCCAGGGTCCCGACGGAGTCGCCGTGCGGCTGACCCCAGACGCCGCCGAAGAGACGTCTCATCGCCTGCTCGACGGAGCAATGGAGGCGAACGGCCAGCGGCTTCGCAAGAGGATTGGCGGCGAGACCGACAGGCCCCGAGGCTAGGCCTTGCTCGACGCCGAGGCTGGGTCGAACAATCTGACCTTGCGCGCCCCGGTCCATAATTCGGCGGCCGCGTCCGGCTGTCGCCGCTCGGCTTCGGCGATCGCAGCCTCGTCGCTCTCCGCTTCTATCTCCTCGCGGCGGTAGAAATGACCATTGCGGATCCAGTACAGCCTGTAATCGATCACGATCCTCTCCCTCCCGCGAGTCGCCCGGGCGGATCATAGCAAAGCCTCGTCTTTTGGAGGCTAACCGACATCAACCATTCAAATATTTGACTATGTTCGCATTCGGCGTGATGGCGGGGCGCGGGCTGTCTTGTCGCCTGGCCACGAGCCGCCCATCTCGCAGGACACGATTGCCGGCTCCCCGGCGTCGCCGAATCGAGGATCCCTTGAAACGCAACATGCTGATCGGTCTGGCGATGGGGGCCGGTATTCTTCTCGGGTTGCTGGTCGCAGGCAGTCTCAGGCTCGACAATTGGTTGGGCGGCCCCAATCCGGAAACCGTCGCGACAGCCAGCCTCCAGTCGATGCGCGAGCAGCAAAGGCTGACCGCCTTCACCGCGCGTTTCGTGGCGGTGGTGACTTCGAGCCAGTCCCGCCTTGGGCTGAGCAGCCGGAAGACGACGATCATGCCCGGGCTGGTACGCTACGAAATCGACCTTGCGCGGCTCCGGCAGCGCGATGTCCGCTGGGACGCCGAGGCGAAGACGTTGCGGGTGGTTCTGCCTCCGATCGAGATTTCGGATCCCCAGGTGAATCCGTCGGATATCCGAAGCTATGGCGGCGGAGGCCTGGTGACCGCTCTGACCGGAGGCGATGCCCGGCTCGACCAGGCCAATTTGCTGCGCGGGCAAGTGGCCCTGCGCGGCCAGGCGCGCGAGCCGATGCCGATGCAGCTTGCCCGCGATTCGGCGCGGCGGGCCATCGAACGCAGCTTCGCAATGCCGCTTCGTGCCGCCGGGGTCGACGCCAAGGTGGCCGCCCGCTTTGCCGACGAAGGGACCAGTGCGGAGCAAATGGACCGGTCGCGCAGTCTCGAGGAAGTCCTGGGAGCGGGACATTAAGGTCCGTACTCGAGATTCGTTGGCCGTCATTATCGCGCGCAGAGCGTGCCGGAAGGAGGGCCGTCCAGGCTGGAGGAGCATTTCCGGCCAAGCGAGCCGACACGGTCCGGTCGGCTGTCGGACGATCGCCGGAGGCGGCCATGGCGACTCAGGAGGGCAAGCCATGGGGGGCGGTCAGCGTTGCGGCACGGACTACCGTAAAAAGGCCGAGCGACTGGAACCCTTCTAATTCAGATCAGGTTTTTACCCCCATCTCATTGGGTGCGGCATGAACACGAGCCAATTTTTTCGAGACCAGGCGCTCGAGTGCCGCGAAGCGGCGCTCAGCAGCGAAGATCGCAGCGACAGGCACGGCCTGGAGCAGCTTGCGCGCCATTATGAGCGCGAGGCGGTGCGGCTTGGGCGGCCGGCGGCAGGGCATAGCGAGTCCGAACACGCACGCATCTGAGGCTTCGGCTTCCTTTTGCCCGAGATTGCGGACAGTAGGTGGTGGTGCGGCCCTGCCCCAATCCCATGACAAAGGTTTCACTGGAGACGGCCCGCCTTCGGCGTCAAGCATGACGCGGGAGGTGGACTTATGGATGTCGAGCTGAGCGCCGAGGCCAAGGACAAGAGACTCAATCGCTGGGTCGCGATCACAGTCGTGCTGCTTTCGGTCTTCACAGGCCTGTGCAACATCAAGGACGGCAACATCGTTCAAGCGATGCAGCAGGCCAAATCGGATTCGGTCGATCGCTGGGGCGAATATCAGGCGACCCGGACCAAACTCCATATCGCCGAGACGGCGCGCGCGCAGATCCTGGTCGCCGCCGGAGCCAGTCCGAGCCCACCCGCCGTTGCGGCGCTTGCGTCGATCGACGCCGACATCGCCAAATACAAGGCCGAGACCCCGGCGCTCGCCAACCAGGCGCAAGGGCTCTCGGACCGCTACGATGCGCTCAACATACATGACGACCATTTCGACGCGAGCGAGGCTGCGATCTCCACCGCAATCTCGATCGCCGCGGTCGCAGCGCTCGTCGAAGCCTTCTGGCTGCTCGCCGGCGCCTGGATATTCGGGGCGTTCGGCCTGTTCATGGGGATTTGCGGCTTTGCCGGCTTGCCGTTCCATCCCGATCTGCTGAGCACCTGGCTGGGCTGATCAGATCAATTTGAGAGCGTCCCTGGCCGATCTCGGACTCGCCCGGGTCACGGTTACCCGAGTGCCGTAATCGGTCATCCCGTAGAGGCGCCTGGCAAAGCCCCAGGGCAGGCGGATGCAGCCGTGCGAAGCGGGGTAGCCGGGAAGACGGCCGGCGTGGAGCGCTATCCCGTAATCGGTCAACCGCTGCATGAACGGCATCGGCGCGTTGCTGTAGATGTTCGACTGGTGGCGGACATTCTTCTGCGTGATCCGGAACGTGCCGAGCGGGGTGGGATGGCCGGGCCGTCCGGTCGACACCGCCGAAGTGGCGATCAGCGCCTGGCCGCGGAAGACATAAGCGCGCTGCAGCGGCAGGCTGACCACTACCCGGACCGGCGAGGCCGGCGCCGGCGGCGGGACCGCGGATGCGGGAGTGTCGACCGGAGGCCCTTCCGGCCGCGGCAGCCCGGCGAGGACAAGCTCGCCACCCGAACCGGCGAGCAGCGCGCAGCCGTCCCCCGCCCCCTCGGGGCAGCCGTAAGAGGTGTCGAACACCGCTGGATCGACCGGCAGCGCAATAAGCGGCGGCGGCCGGGTCGCGCTGCCGAGCAGCAGGCCGCCAATCGCGATCGGCAAGAAAAGGAACGGCTTCATCACACCCCATCGAATCCGCCTGTGCGGCCGACTCGGCGCTTAACATGATGAAGCCGCTCTTAACCATCCGCCGCGTGCGCGGCAGTCGCGTTCAGCGGCAGACGCGGTAGCGCTTGCCGTCGCGATGGATGATCTTGGTCCTGCAATGGCTGACATCGCCGATCGACTCGATATCGCGACCGACGCCGCGCACCGTGTTGCAGGCGCCAAGCGAAACGAATCCGGTCGAGACCAAAGCCAGGATCAGGGTCTTCTTGAGCATGATAGCCTCCTCTCGCCCACTACACCGGGCGCGCTGGCTCAATGGCTGGCGCAGCCGGAGAGTTCCGTGCTGCGGAGGCGCGCGGAACAATATCCGCGACCAGGCTTTCTCTGCTTCCAGGCGATCGGAGCCGAGATGGAAGAGCTCGAATTCCTCAGACGCGAAGCGCGCAAATGTCGCGAAGCCGCCTTGCGCACCGCCGACCGGACATCCCGGCATGGAATGGACGAGCTCGCCAGGCTCTACGAGCGCCAGGCGATGATGATCCAGCGGCGCGCGATCCAGACCTACTGAGCCGCCGCCCGCCCGTGGGCGAGAATTCGGGCCCTGCCTGACCGCTGGAGCATCGACCTATCCACGACCCGATTACGATGGCCGTTCCCTCGCACGGATGAACCGGATGAACCGGACGACCCGATTAGCTTATGGATGCGCCCCTTCCGGATCTCCGTATTGGTGAGATCACGAATATGCGGAGCGGACTCGCAGTCGGGTATGACTGTCATTAGATCGTATGGCGGGGATCGCCAGGCGTGAAAGGGCTTCAGAATGCCGGAATCGCGAATGCTGGGGAATAGCGGCCTGGCCACGCCGCCGCTCGTGCTTGGGGGCAATGTGTTCGGCTGGACCGCAGACAAAGAGACCAGCTTCGCCGTGCTGGATGCTTTCGTCGCCGGCGGCGGCACGATGATCGACACCGCGGACGTCTATTCGGGCTGGGTGCCCGGCAATTCGGGCGGGGAATCCGAGACGATCATCGGCGAATGGATGAAGGCGCGCGGCAATCGCGAACGGGTGCTCATCGCGACCAAAGGCGGCTATTATGACGGCATCGGCGCGGACGCGCTTGCGAATGCGGCGGATGCATCGCTGCGCCGCCTCCAGACCGACCGGATCGACCTCTATTACACCCACAAGGACGATCCGGCGGTGGCGCACGAAGTCTATCTCGGAGCACTCGACCGACTGGTGCGTGCCGGCAAGGTGCGGGCGATCGGCGCTTCGCAAATCTCGGCAGAGCGGCTGGAACAGTCGCTCGAGACCAGCAAGGCGAATGGCCTGGCGGCCTATGGAGTCCTCCAGACGTGGTACAATCTGCTCGAGCGCGAACGCTACGAAGGGGAATTGCGCGACGTGGTGGTCCGTCACGGACTCGGCATGGCCTCCTTCTACAGTCTGGCGAGTGGGTATCTGACCGGAAAGTATCGGGTCCGCTCGGACCTGGGAAAGAGCGTTCGCGGCGGCGGCGTCCAGGCCTATTTCGAAGGCAAGGGCCCCGAAGTGCTCGCCGCCCTCGACGAGGTCGCAGCCGAGCTAGGAGCAACGCCTGCGCAGGCGGCCCTGGCCTGGACGACGGCCCAGCCGGGGGTAACCGCACCGATCGCAAGCGCGACCAATGTCGACCAGATGGCGGAACTGCTCGCCGCGAGCGAATTGCGGCTCAGCCGGGATCAAATCGACCGGATCGATCAGGCTTCACGCTGAAACCTGCGCGG
>JAQGLD010000347.1 GCA_028293055.1 Alphaproteobacteria bacterium | reverse complement strand
TCAGCGACGTGCCGGCGGTCGGTTTCCCGACCTTCGGAAACTACTTCCTGGGCGGCCCCTACGACTATCGCGGCCGGTCGGTCTTCATGAACATAACCAGCTCTTTCTAAGCGGCTCCACAATCATTGGGGCGGGAGCTTGTGCTCCCGCCCTTTTTTGTCCCTCGAGGGCCGCGCCCGAGCGGAGGCGATCTCCGGTGCGACGCTGGGCGAGGGCATGCCACGCCTCCCCCGCACCGCGAAACGCATGAGCCCATCGCCCCGCCTGCAGCCTGGGCTTCAAAGCCGCGCGAATTCAGCATGACCAGAGGGTGAGCCAGGGCGACTGCCAACCGACATGGATGCGTGGCGCGCCATGGCCGCTGTGCGATGGCTTCACCTGCCCTTGCGTCTGATACCGATGCGCGTCGCACCAGCCGCAGACAAAAAAAGGGGCTGGAACAAGTCCAGCCCCCTGAAGATCGCGCGATATGCTGGCTTAGAAACGCGCCCTGAAGCCGGCGTACATGTTGCGTCCGCGCACATCGTAGATCGCGCTTCCGGAGCCGGTCGCGGTGGAACCGAGCGGCGGGATGCGATTGAAGATGTTGTCGACACCGAGATAGAATTGGAAGTCGTTGGCGAGACCGGTGAGGTTCTTCAAGTCCCACGCGAACCGGATGTCGTGATAGAAGACACGCGGATATTGATGGATGTCGGCATAATCCGCGTTAAGCGGCGGGCAGGTGCTGGTGCAGGCCGACGGCAGGGCATTGAAGTCCTCGAAGGCATTGACCCACATCCGGCCGATATAGTGGAGGCGGTAACCGAAGGTGAAGTCCTTGTAGCCCAGGTCGGCATCGAACCGCCCCTCGTTGACCGGATCGCCGAGCTCGCCGAGGATCCGATTCTCGAAGGCCGGCAGCGCCGGATTCTCGAAATTGCTCGACTTGAGGCCGTGCACGAAGATCAACGAAGTATCGAAGCGGACATCGCTGCTGATGTTCGTACGATAGGACAGGTTGAAGTCGATGCCGCGACGGACCCGCTTGGCGAAGTTCACGCCGGCGGAAACCAGCGAGTTGCCGAGGATCTGACCGGCCTGCTCGCCAAGCGGGCCCGTGCCCGGACCGCGGAAGCGGGTGAACAACGAGCAGAAGATATTGCTCAGCGACGGCTGATCGTAGCAATTGTTGGCGATCGTCTGCGCCGAGAGCGAAACGATGACGTTCGCCACCTTGATGTCGTAATAATCGACGCTCAGCGAGAAACCCTTGAGGAAGCGCGGCTGGAACACGCCGCCCAAGGTCAGCGACTTGGATGTTTCCGGCTTCAGGTTCGGGTTGCTGCCGCTGACGACATTCAGCGAATAACTCACATTGGGCAGGCCGGCGAGCAAGGTGGGGCCGAGATCGGCGAGGCAGTTCGCGGCGCGATTGGCGCTGTTGGCGATGTTGCCCGAAGCGCACGGATCCAGGAAGCCCGGAGCGAAGTTCGGAACCGCCGGGAAGCCGGTTTCGGACACGTTCGGTGCGCGAACCGACTTTCCGTAATTCCCGCGGAAGCGGATATCGGCGATCGGCGACCACTCACCACCATAATTGTAGGTCCAGACCGTGCCGACGGAACCCCTATATTTGGAGACGCGGCCAGCGCCATTCAGGGTCAGCTCGTGGAAAAACGGAACGTCCTTGAGCAGAGGAACATTGAGCTCGCCGAAGGCTTCCTTGACCTCAAACCGCGGCGGGTCGAATTCGCCGATCGTGACCGCGTTGGTCGCGCCGCTCTCGATGAACGGATCGTTCTTGTAGCGGGCGCGCTCCCGACGATACTCGCCGCCGAGAACGAAGCCGATCGGACCGCCCGGCAGCTCGAACACCTGGCTCGAATCGCCGCCCATAAAGCCGAGTATGTCGAACTGCGACAGGCTGGCGCGGTTGGTCGCGTTGTAGGTGAAGTATTTGGCAGCTGCGCTGTTATCGGCAGCACCGAACGGATTGTAGGGAACGCAGGACGCAATGTCGCTCGCCAGGCGAGTGGCATCGGTGAGCGCGACCGCCGCAGCCGGGTCGAACTGCGACCGGCACTGGATCTGGCCGGTCGCCGGGTTGCGCCCCGAATCAAGCGACAGGATGAACTTCTGGCGATCGAGGTAGCCGTAGGTGGTCGTGGTCTCCTTGAACTTGCCGTAGTTCACGGAGAGCTCGTAATTCCAATCCTCGTTGAAGGTACCGCGGACGCCGGCGACGACCCGGTAGGTGTCGCGCTGGAACTTCTCGTCGCGAATGCCGGAATCCGCCAGCAGGCGCGCATCGACGAAGCGGTACGTCCCGTCGGCGATGGCAGCCCGGTCAGCGGCGTTGAGAGGTCCACCAGTGCCTTGGCCGCCGAAGGTGGTACGGCCGGACGGCACCTGTGGGTTGCCGGTAGTGATGCATGCCGCGGTCAGGCTGGTGTTGCAGCCCGAGGCGAGGATGGCATTTGCGTTCGTCGTGCGATCGGCTGGGTTGAGGAACGGATTGTCGAGCCGCACGCGCTCGCGCACGTCGAACTGGCCGAACGTGCCCTGGATGAACGAGGGGCCGGCGTTCGAACCGATCGTGTTGATCCGGTTCCACTTGGCCTCGACGAACGGCTCGAACGCGTCGCTGACGGTGAAGTGCGCGAGCAGGTTGAGATTGACGCGCCGCTGCTGCGGAAACACCGAAATCAGCTTGTCCTCGCGGCCGGTCTGGCCATTGCCGCCGGCGATGCCGCCGATGATGCCCTGCCCGTAGCGAGTGCCGGTCTGGGGGGTCAGACGGCCGTCCTGGCCGAAGACATAGGTGCAGTTATAAGGCGTGCCGTTGGTGGTCGTGATGGCGCCGTTGGTGCTGCCGATGCCCATTCCGCACGGCGCGCCGATAGGCTCGGTGATCGGAACGAGGCCGAAGCGGTTGATGCTGGCGCTGCGGATGTCGCGGACGAAGACGCGATCCGGGAAACCGTCGCTGCCATTGGCCAGTCCGGCGGTGTCGACATCGACGACGGCGAGACCGTTCTGCTGGCGGAACCACGGAATGTCGGACGCGAAGACGCGCTCCTGATGGGCATATTCGCCGTGGAGGGTGATGTTGCCACGGCCGTCGAGGAAGTTCTTGCCGTACATCGCCGACACATATTGGTTGCCGCCGAAGCCCCGGTCGGAAACGCCGGCCTGGCCGCGAACCTGCAGCCCGTCATAATCCTTGCGGAGGATGAAGTTGACCACGCCCGCAATGGCGTCCGAGCCGTAGACGGCCGAGCTGGCACCCGTGATGATGTCGACCCGCTCGATCAGATCGTTGGGGATCGTGTTGATGTCGGGCGACACCGCATTGTTCAGGATGTCGGCCGGAACATGCCGGCGGCCGTTGACCAGCACCAGGGTGCGAGACGTACCCAGGCCGCGAAGATCGAGAAGGTTGAGGCCGGCGATGCCGATTCCGAGGCCGGGATTCTGCTGCGCGAAGGTGCTGCGAAGCTGCGGCAGGTCGTTCAGCGTGTCGCCGATATTGGTGTTGCCGCGCTCGAAGAACTGCTCGCCGCTGATCGAGGTGATCGGAACGGTCGATTCGAGGTTCGGGCGGCGGATGCGCGAACCGGTGACCGTGATCGCCTCACCCGGGGTTTCGGTCGAGGCCGCTGCGGTCGCATCGCCGGCGGGCAGCGCGTCGGCGCCGCTCTTCGTTGCCGCGGGATCTTCATTTCCCGATGCCTGCGCGAAAGCCGGCGCGGCAGATGCCAATGCGAAACCAACGAAAACGGCCGAGCGCAACGCGCTCGTGCCGAGCAATCCGGTCTTCTTCATCCCTGTCATCCCTATTTTCTGTGTTCTGTGGCCTGTACCCCGACGGCCTATGGCGATTTGGCTGCCCCGTGACTGCCGCGGGATCAAGGGGTTGACCCACTACATTCACCGAATGTTCATTCGCTGTGCCCGGTTTGCAACAGCTATGAATTGCCGATTTCGGCTTGCGTCAGCGTCGGTTGCACCCGGCCTGCCCCGCTGCCACGGCGCTGCCATCGGAGCCGGGATTATGCCTCGCTCCCGCATTCGGCCCCGCGCCCTC
>JAQGLD010000344.1 GCA_028293055.1 Alphaproteobacteria bacterium | reverse complement strand
GAGGCGTGGGCTGCGGCGGCGCCAGTGCCGATATGGCAGCAGATCACGACATCGTTGTCGGAGCAGGCCTTCCACAAAGGATCCCAATAGGGGTCGTGGATCGAGGGCCAGCCGCTGATCGCCGGATTGTCGGGGAAGGACAAGGCATGCACGCCCAGCTTCGCGAGCCGGTTCACCTCGGCGACCGCGGCCTGCATGTCCCAGAAGGGCACCAGCATCAGCGGGATGATGCGGCCCGGCGCAGCTTCGGACCAGTCGTAATAATGCCAGTCATTATAGGCACGGATCGCCGCGAGGGCGACTTCCTTGTCCTGGTGCGACACCGCCTGGAAGCGCTGGCCGGCGAAGCCCGGAAAGGTCGGGAAGCAGATCGAGCCGAGGATGCCGTTGGCGTCCATGTCCTCGACTCGAGATGCGATGTCCCAGGTGCCGCGGCGCATCTGCTCGTAGTTGAGCGGCTCCATCCCATATTCTTCCTTGGGACGGCCAACGACGGAGTTAAGGCCCATGTAGCCGGCCGCCTTCTCCTCGAAGACCCAGACGTCGCGCTGGTCCCGCTTCTCGATATGAGGCTCGCGGCCCTTGAGATTGGCAGGCCAGTGCGGGGTGAAGGCGCCAGGCGGCTCGATCACGTGATCATCGACGCTGATGAGGATCATTTCTTCCAGGTTCATCGCCACTCTCCACTGGGCCGCTCTGCGCCGGCTGGTCTGCTAGGTCGCAACAGCCTTAGCCGAAATCGCTCAGCATCACAAAGAGAGAATGCAATTCTCTTATCCGAATGTTATCAGGCGTTCCGGAGTTGCCGATCGGAGTGGTCGGCGCCGGAACATCGGAGGCCCAGGCCGGCTTTCGGGGTTGAGAGCGAGAAACCTAGGGGAGAAGATCATGGCTCTGCTCGACGGAAATGTTGCGCTGGTTACCGGCGGCGGTGCCGGGATCGGACGTGGCATCGTTCGACGGTTCGTGCGCGAGGGCGCCAGCGTTGTCATTGCGGAATATGACGAGGCCCGCGGTCGCAGCGTTGAGCAGGAATGCGCCGAGCTCGGTGGCAAGGCCGTTTTCGTCCATACCGATGTCGGCGACAAGGCCAGCGTTGAGCGGGCGATCCAATTCGCAGTGGAAACCTACGGGGGGATCGACACCCTGGTGAACAACGCCTTCGCCCCGAGCCCCGAAGTTCTGCTCGAAAAGAAGACCGACGAGATCCTCGCCCGCACGCTCGATACGACGCTCTGGGCGAGCTGGTGGGCGATGCAGGCGGCCTATCCGTATTTTCGCCAGCGCGGCGCCGGGAGCGTCATCAATTTCTACTCGATCGACGCCGACACCGGGGCCTGGCGGCACGCCGACTACAATATCGGCAAGTCCGCGATCCGCGGCCTGACCCATAGCGCCGCCTCGGAATGGGGCCGATTCAACATTCGGGTCAATGCGATCGCGCCGGCGGCAGCGGGCCTGAGCTTCGAACGACTCTGCCGCGAGCATCCCGGATTCGAGAAGGTCTCGGCCGGGGCCAAGCCGCTCAATCGGGTCGGCTATCCCGAGGAGGATATCGCGCCCGTCGCGGTCTTCCTGGCCTCGCAAATGGCCAGCTTCGTCACCGGCCAGACGATCGCGGTCGACGGCGGGCTCCACCTCTGGGGCTTCAACTCCAAGCCTGCAAACCTCGCTGAGCTCGACGCTGAGGACTGACCCTAGGCCTCGGCAAGATCAGCGCTTGGCGACCTGGATGTCCGTATCCTCCAGATCCCAGGTCGACGCCGTCTTGCCTTCATCCCTGAGCTCGTATTTCAGCACCCGGCCCTGAGGATTCTTCGGCAAGCTGGTGCGGAACTCGATGTAGCGGGGCAAAGCGTAATAAGGCACCTTGTCGAGTGACCAGTGGAACAGGGCTTCCTCGGTCAGAATCGCGCCCGGTGCGAGCACCGCGGTCACCTTCACATCGTCCTCTCCGCGCGGCGACAGGACCGCGTGGACGGCGGCTTCCTCGATCTCCGGATGCGCGTTGAACGCCGCCTCCATCTCGAAGCTGGAAATATTCTCGCCGCGCCTGCGCAGATAATCCTTCTTGCGATCGACGAAATAGAAGAAACCCGCCTCGTCGAACTTGCCGATATCGCCCGAGTGGAGCCACAGGTCCTTCATGATCTTCAGCGTCTCTTCCGGCCGGCGCCAGTAGCCTTTGAACATGATGTCGGGCTGATTGGGCCGGATCAGGATCTCGCCGGACACGCCGGGCGGGACCTCGATCCCCTGGTCGTCGACGATCCGCACGTCGAAATCGGCAATGCGAGTGCCCGACGAGCCAGGCGCTGCAAAATCGCCCCCTTTGAGCGAGGTAACCACCGAGGCTTCGGTGAGCCCGTAGCCATTGCCGCCGAACTTGCGGGCACAGTAGCGGTCGCGCCAGATCGCCTTAGTCTGCTCGGTGAACGGATTGCCGGTGACGGTATGGATCTGCCCGAAACATCTCTTCGCTTCCTCGCTGTCCCCGGCCTGGGCGAGCAGCGCC
>JAQGLD010000343.1 GCA_028293055.1 Alphaproteobacteria bacterium | reverse complement strand
TGCTGCCCGTCCCCATCGCCGCATAGGGCGTGAAGCTCAGCACACGGCCGTCATGCGAATCGAGGTAGAGATAGGTGCGCGCATTGGCGTGGGGCGCGTCCTTGGCGATGACGAATATCTCGATCGGATCGCCGGGCTTCTGCGCCACGTGGATCAGGGCTTCTTTGGGATCGGGCGACAGCGAGACGATCCTGGTCCACATTGTGGCGAGGGCGACTCCCGGGCCACCTGCGTGCGAATGCGGCTTCGGCGCTCGGCGGCCGTCGAGCGCGGTGATCGCGTCGTGGACGGAGTCGAAGGCGTTGGGCAGGCCGGTGATGGCGCTGATCGCGAGCGGGATCGCAACCCAGGCGCCGACGGTGCGATGCAGGCCCATCTGAAATGGCGTGCCCTTGCGCAGCTTGCGGTTGAGCTTGAGCGCGTCCGTGAAGCGGCGGCCCTTGCGCGGCCACCACAGATAGAGGCCGATTCCGACCAGCATCACCAGCAGGGTGAGCGCGCCGCTGCCCATCACGACATTGCCCAGCGCATGCGACCATTGGCCGCGGTGTATCCATTCGAGCGTTCCGAAAAAGCCGCCATAGCGGTTCTGCGACGACAGCAACTGGCCGGTGCAATGGTCCAGATAGAGCGTATCCTTGTTGAGGAATCGCACCGCTACGGGATCGCGCACGGAGCGCTGCACCCTGAGGTAGTCGATTTGCCCCTTGGGATGGACCATCCGCGCGGCCGCCAGGATCGAATCGAGCCCGACCGGAGTCGCGCAGCCGGCCGGTGCCTCGCGCGGATAGACCAAGGGCTCGAGCTGCTTGCGGAAAGCCATGCCGGCGCCGGTTGCGGCCGAGACGAGGGCAATGAGACCCAGCGTCAACCCTGCCCAGCGATGGAAGGGAATCCAGCGCCTGATGCTCATCGTCCTTCGCCTTCGGCAGCGATCTGATCCGCAACGACGAGCAGATTTTCGGTGCGGACATTCTTCTTGGCGTCCGCAAACGCCTTCCAGCGCGGGTCGGCGGCGAGAGCCGCACGGGTTGTCCGGACCAGATCCTCGCGGCCGCCAAGCGCGATATCGTCGCGATAGCGCAAGGTTATCAGCGCGTTCCACGGTCGCCCGGCGGGGTAGCGGCTGGTCGCGATGTCGAAGCCGTCGAGCGCGCCAGCCTTCATCCAGCCCCGGAATTGCGGGATGGTGTAGCCGTCGAGATAGGCCGCATAATCCGCGGGCGGAATCAATGCGAGATAAGGGATGACGAGGACCGCCGGATCGGTGCTCGGCGCGCCTTCGCTGCGTATGTATTCGACCGCACTGGTCTCGACCGACAAAGCGAGGGCAGCCAGTCTCGGGTCGAGCGGCTCTCCAGCGGCCTTTCGCCACCGTGCCATTGCGCCGTCGTCGGCGAAGCGGAGCGTTTCCATCAGATCCCAGCCGCCGCGGTCGGGAGCGCGCGCAAACAGCAGGCGGTAGCCGCTAATCAGGCCCCGCGCCTTCCAGTCCCTGAGCGCCGCCGCCTGAGCCCCAATCGCCTCGCGGCGCAGGGCCGGCCGGTCTGCAGGCCTGGCATAGAGAGCGACGACAAGCGCCGGCGGTCCGGCGACGGCCGGAGCGGCGTACGCGGTCGCGATCAGGGTCAGCAACGCTCGCACCAGCACTTCACCACTCCCTGCTTGTTCTGCGGTCGGAGTTGGGCGCCATTCCTGACAGCTTCCTGTCAGATAATGCGCCGATGACGCCGAAAACCATAAGAGAGGCTGTCATGAAGATTGCACGAATTGCTCTCGCCTGCCTCGCTTTGACCATGGTCGCCGGGACGGCGCGAGCGACACGGCCACGGGCCGAACGGCCGCGAGTGGTGCTTGCGGTCGACGGAGTGGCGGAGCCCCGTAACCTGCCGGCGCTGATCGCCGAACGGCTCGGCTATTTCCGCGACTCCGGGCTGATCGTTACCCTGGTCGACGCGCCGGCAGACCCGTCGGTAAGCCAGCTCGTCGCCGACGGACGCGCCGACGGTATCGTCGCTTATTACCATCACACCTTCATGTCGCAGGTCGACGAGGGATCGGTGACCCGCGCGGTGCTGCTGATGGGCGTGACTCCCGGTCAGCGGCTGATGGTCGCCGCCCGGCTGCGCGACAGCGTCCACGCCGTCGCCGATCTCAAGGGCCGCACGATCATCACCGGCGGACCCAATTCGGGCAAGACCACGGCGACCAACTGGGCCTTTCTCCACGCCGGCCTGTCGATCCGCGATTATAAGCCGCTTCCCGTCCTCGCGCGCGATGCCGCGGCGAAGGCGCTCAGGGAAGGCGGTGCCGACGCGATCATGGCGCACGAGCCCGATGCGAGCTTCTATCAGTCGAGCGGAATCGCCTTCGAGCTCGCCGATCTCGAGACTCCCGAGGGGACACGCGCCGCGATCGGCACTCTCTATCCCGCCACCGCCCTCTATCTGCCTGCGGCCTATATCGATTCGCATCCGCGGGAGGTGAAAGCGCTGAGCCAAGCCCTGCTGAAGGCGCTTCGGTTCATCGAGAGTCACGACGCTGCGACGATCGTCGCAGCGCTACCCGCCAAGACCGGCGGCGCGGACCGGACAGCGTTCATCCGCCAGATCCACCTCGAAAAACGGATGTTCGCCGGCGATGGGCATATCGACTCAGCGGCCGCAGCGGCAGAGCTCCGGGCGATGACGGCATTGAATCCCGCTTATGCCAGGGTTCGGCTCGGCGACACCTACACCAACGCCTTCGTCGACGGCCGCCCCTGATCGTGGCCGCCCCAAAACAGAGAGGAAACAGGATGCGCTTTCTGATCTCAGTCGCCGCGGCGGCGACCGCCTTGTTTGCCACCGCCGCGCACGCCGAGGTGGTGCCGGCGCCGATGGTCGATATCGTCCAGCCCACCACGCCGACCAATCGCCCGCTAAACGACGCGGAGAAGAAACTCGGCATGGACCAGGGCCGCGCCCTTCCGCCACCCGAACTGCTCCAGCCCAGCCTGGACTCCGCGCTTCCAGCCTATGTCCCGATCAAGGGCAGGCTCCACGGCCATTTCAAGGGCGCCGCCTCAGATGTGCTCGCGGTCCTGGCGAGACGCTGGGCGGCCGCGTTCGCCAAATACCAGCCAGGAGTCACCATCGACATCCCACCCCCTTATGCCGGCAGTCTCGGCGCCAAGGAGCTGGTGAAGCAGAATCTCGACTTCGTCTTCGTCTCGCGCGAGCTCAAGCCCGACGACATTACCGACTTCAACGCCAAGTTCGGCTATCCGCCGCTGAGCGTCCCGATCTCGGGGGGAAGCTATCGCGCTTATGGGGCGCTCGACGCGGTGGGCTTCATCGTCAATCGCGACAATCCGATCGATCGAATCTCCTTCGCGCAGCTCGACGCGCTGCTCTCGGTGACACGGCATCGCGGCGGCGCGGCGGTCACGACCTGGGGACAGCTTGGCCTGACCGGCGAATGGGCCGACAAGCCAGTCCATGTCTATGCGATCAAGCCGTGGAACGGTTTCGAGGAATTCGTACGCCAGCGCGTGCTGAGCGTTCCTGGCAAACGCGGCGAATGGCGCACCGACCTGAATTTCCTGGACGTCGTCTTCCCGCTGGCCAAGGCGGTCGCCAACGACCGCTATGCCCTCGGCTATACCGGACTCGCCTATCTCGACGCCCCGGTGAAGGTGATCGCGCTCCAGCAAGACGGTGGCGGGCTCGCGATCCCGGCCACGTACGAAGCCGTCGCACGCGCCGATTACCCGCTCAGCCGGCTGACCTATTTCAATGTCAACAAGAAGCCCGGCGCTCGGCTTGACCCGGCGATCGAGGAATTCCTCCGCTTCGTGCTCAGCCGCGAAGGCCAGGCGATCGTTCGCGACCAGGGCACCTTCATGCCGTTGCGCGGTGGCCAGACGGATCGCGCCCGCTCGCTGCTCGCAAACTGATGCTAGGCCGTCGCGCATTGCTGGCCGGGCTCGCGCTCGCACCGCTCGCGGCGCGCGCTGCCGACCTGCACGGCGAGATCGACCTGGTCGGCTATAACGACATGACCGAGATGATCGCGGCGCTGGATTCGGCTTTCGCCAACCTGCACCCAGGGATTCGCTTCAGGACCGAGCTGCAAGGCACGCGCTTCGGCCCGGCGGCGCTGGCCGAGGGTCGCGCGCTGATCGCGCCGATGGGCGCGGTCTTCACCCCTGTCCAGCTTGCCGCGTTCCGTGCCGTCGCCGGCCGCGATCCGGTCGGCATTCGGATCGCCCACGCCTCGCTGAATCCCAAGGCGCTGTCAGGGCCCAACGCGGTCTTCGTCCACCGCGACAATCCGCTTCGCGAGGCGGACCTCAATGTTGTCGCCAGGCTGTTCACCAGCCCAGGCCCGCACCGCTGGAGCGCGCTTGGCGCAGCCGGGGACCTTGCGGGCGAGGCGGTGCGACTCGTCGGGCTCTCGGCCGACACGCCGCTTGCCCTTGAGATGCAGGCGGCTGCCTTTCCCGGCCTGGCCTTCAGCGCCGACATGCGTTCGTTCCACCAATCGCGCGATGTCATTGCCTTGGTCGCGACCGAGCCGCTGTCGCTCAGCTTTGCTGCCGCCAATCGCGGCTCGGATCGGGTTCGCGCTCTCGGGCTCAGGTCGCGCCCCCGCACGCCGGCCGTCTATGTCAGCGAAGCCTCCTTGCGCTCCGGCGCCTATCCGCTCGACCGCCATTTGTGGCTTTACGCTCGCCCGGACTCGAACGGCCGCATCGACCCGCCCGCCCGCGCCTATATCGCCTTCGCGCTGTCGCCGCGCGGACAGGCGATCGTCGGCGCCGGCTCCCTCGGTTACCTGCCGCTTGGCCACCGCGAGATCGGGCGCGAGCGCGCGAAGCTCGGCTGATGGCCGCCGCATCGGAGGCCTGCGAGACGGCCATCCTGCGCAAGGCCTCGATCCGGCTCCTTCCCTTCCTGATGGGCGGCTATTTCCTGGCCTTCCTCGACCGCGTGAATGCCGGCTTCGGCGCTCTTCAGATGAACAGGGATGCGGGGCTGGCGCCGCCGCCGTCGGCCGTGGCGGCGGCCTCGTCTTCCTCGGCGATTTTCTGTTCCAGGTGCCGAGCAACCTGCTGCTCGAGCGGGTCGGCGCGCGACGCTGGATCGCGCGGATCATGATCAGTTGGGGCCTGATTTCGGCGTCCATGTGCCTGGTCACCGGCCCTTTCTCCTTCTACGCGCTGCGCCTTCTGCTCGGCATGGCCGAAGCGGGCTTCTTCCCCGGCATCATCCTCTATCTGACCTACTGGTATCCACGCGCGCGGCGAGCCCGCATCGTATCGGCCTTCTTCCTGGCCATCCCGCTCTCCAACGCACTCGGCTCGCCCCTGTCGGCGGGTTTCGTCGCCACCACCGCGATGGGCACGATCAGGCAGAGCGGCGGCAGCAAGCCCAGGGACTGCTTCCACTCGCCGCCATCAGCGCGATCAGCGCTGCGATGCTGGTCGCATTCGGCAGGCGCCCAGCGGATACGAGCGATTGATCGGCCACCCTGGCGAACCTACCTGACCGACCTCTTCTAGACGGTCGCCGGGGTCAGTTCGGGCTCCCTCTTCGGCGCGCGTCGGCGGCTGAACACCAGGACCAGGGTC
>JAQGLD010000332.1 GCA_028293055.1 Alphaproteobacteria bacterium | reverse complement strand
GCTCGGGATGCGGCATCATGCCCAGCACATTTCCGGCTTCGCTGACGATTCCGGCAATATCGCGCGCCGAGCCGTTGCAGGCCCCGACATAGCGAAAGGCCACCCGGCCCTCGCCCTCGAGCCGGTCGAGCGTCGCCGCGTCGGCCTGGTAATTGCCGTCATGATGGGCGACCGGGAAGCTTACCTCCTCGCCCGAATCGTAACGGCTGGTGAAGGCCGACTGGCTGTTCTCGACCTTGAGGGCGACATCCCGGCAGACGAAGCTGAGATTGGCGTTGCGCATCAGCGCGCCCGGCAGCATCCCGGCCTCGGTGAGCACCTGGAAGCCGTTGCACACGCCGAGCACGGCGACGCCACGCTCGGCGGCCGCCTTGACCGCGCGCATGACCGGCGATCGCGCCGCCATCGCCCCGGCGCGCAGATAGTCGCCATAGGAGAAGCCGCCCGGAAGGGCGATCAGGTCGAGGTCTTCGGGAAGCTCCGTTTCGCGGTGCCAGACCATCGCCGGCCGGGCGCCGGTCACCTGCTCCAGCCCGACGGCAAGGTCGCGGTCGCAATTGGAGCCTGGGAAGACGATGACCGCGCTCTTCATAGCGTCGCCTCGCGGGCCTCGCGCTCGATGCGGAAATTCTCGATCACGGTGTTGGCGAGCAATTTGCGGCACATCGACTCGACCGCTTCGTCATCGACGTCCGGGGCTAGATCGAGCTCGATCAGCTTTCCTGCCCTGACGTCATTCACCCCGGCGAAGCCGAGCCCTTCGAGGGCGTGGTGGATCGCCTTGCCCTGGGGGTCGAGCACGCCCTTCTTGAGGGTGATATAGACGCGGGTCTTCATCGGCTCCGGCGCTCCGCTGCGAGGGGACCGCCAGCCTATGGAAGAGTCGCGCTGACGGGGCAAGCATTGACCTTTTCTCAACCAATGCCGGGTCAGGATCGGAGTCCATTCGACCTATGGAGAATGCCATGCTCGGCCTGGCGCTCATGATGTTCATTGCCGTTTTCGCGTTCGGCGGCCAAATGATCGGCTGGACCGACCCGGAGGGGCATATCCAGCTCGCGCTGTTCATGGCCTTCCTGTTCGGGATCGTCTGCGGCTATCGGGTCCGATAGTCGGTGACGCTTGCCGCCCCGAGGTGCGGTCCCTATCTTGGCGGGATGAGCCAGGCCCCGGAAATCGCACTCACTCCCGCCGCTGCGGCGCGCGTCGCGGCGATCGCCCAGCGCCAGGGCAAGCCGGCGATCTTGCGGCTCAGCGTCGAGGGCGGCGGCTGTGCCGGCTTCAGCTACCGTTTCGGCCTCGCCGAGTCGGTGGAAGCGGACGATCTCGCCGCGGCCGCGGACGGAGTGACCCTGGTGGTCGACGAGATGACCCACGACCTCGTTCGCGGCGGCCAGGTCGACTTCGTCGATACGCTCGGCGGCGCCCATTTCCAGGTCACCAACCCCAACGCAGCCTCGGGCTGCGGCTGCGGCAGCAGCTTCTCGGTCTGACGATCGCGCACGGGGTGACGGCCTTCGCCTGAATGGCTAAGCCGCAGCGATGAAGATCGTCACCTACAATCTCAACGGAGTCCGCGCGCGCCTGCCGCGGCTGGTGGAATATCTCGACGAGCAGAAGCCGGACCTGATCTGCCTGCAGGAGATCAAGTGCGCCGACGAGAGCTTCCCGATCGACGATATCCGGGCCGCGGGCTATGACGGCGCCTGGCACGGCCAGAAGGGCTTCAATGGAGTCGCCATTCTCGCCCCCGTCGGCCGGCCGGTGGAGCTGCGCCGGATGGGACTGCCGGGCGATCCCGACGACACCCACAGCCGCTATATCGAGGCCGAACTCGACGGGGTGGTGCTCGGCGGCCTCTATCTGCCCAACGGCAATCCGGTCGGAACCGAGAAGTTCGCCTACAAGCTCGCCTGGATGGACCGGTTGCGCGCGCATGCCGCCGAATTGCTCTCCGAGGAGAAGCCGGTGGTGCTCGCCGGCGACTGGAATGTGATTCCGACCGACCATGTCGATGACGTCTTCTCGGCGCGGGCGATGGCCAGCGATGCGCTGATGCAGCCGGAGAGCCGCTCGGCCTTCCGCACCATCCTTCATCAGGGCTGGACCGATGCGATTCGCGCCCGTTATCCGGACGGCGCGGTCTACACCTTTTGGGACTATACCGCCGGAGCCTGGCAGCGCGACGCGGGCTTCCGGATCGATCATATGCTGCTCAGCCCCCAGGCGGCCGACCGATTGCTCGATGCCGGAGTCGACAAGGAGTATCGCGGCCGCGAGAAAGCCAGCGATCACGCGCCGACCTGGGTATCGCTCGAGGATTGAACGGATTCACCATTAGCAGTTCAGCCGCTCCGGGCGGCCCCTGGCCGCTTGCCGAGCCGAATCCCGCATGGCGGAAATTCACTGCCACAAAAATGAAACATTCGTCCGTTGCGCCGTTGAGTCCTCCGGACTTGGCGTGCCGCGACAGGGGAGAATGAATTGAAGGGCTATGGTTATCTCGTCTCGATACTCAGCGTGCTGCTGCTCGCGGTGCCGTCTCTGAAAGGCGCCAAGGACAGCCCAATCATGGCCGCCTGCCTGGTCCTCGGCATGGCGGCGTCGATCGTGGGAATGGGAATCCGCTGGGTCGCCGATCTCAAGCAGAAGGCCAAGGTCAGCGAGGCACGTTCGGCAGCGCGCGGAAGTCAGTCGCAAGCCCAGGAACAGCGCCAGGCCGCCTGAGCCCAGAGTGACGGGACGCGCTGAACCGCGCGTTGCGATTCAAGCGGGACAAACCTTGAGGACAGGCCCTAGGGCCGGAACCGACCAGGTTTGCACGCGTGACAAGGGGAGATTTCGTGCAGGGCAAGGCGCGAGTGCGGGCGATAGCGGCGCTATCGACCAATCGAGCAACGCAGCCATGCGCGAAATATCCCCTTGCCCCTTCGGGGTGGCGGCACACCGG
>JAQGLD010000327.1 GCA_028293055.1 Alphaproteobacteria bacterium | reverse complement strand
GGAATCTCCAAGGCGAGCATGGTGCTCAACGATGCGACGCCTTTCATGGAGGTCGATCCCGAAACCTACGAAGTGCGCGCCGATGGCGAATTGCTGACCTGCGAACCCGCGAGCCTGTTGCCGATGGCGCAGCGTTACTTCCTGTTCTGATGGCGATTCGAGTCACCCAGGTCGTGCCGCAGGGCAGTGCCGCCGGCGCGGCGGCGGACACGGTCAGCCTCGATTTCGACGGCCGCCACCGCCGGCGAATGATGCTGCGCACGGAGAATGGCGAGGATGTGCTGCTCGACCTCGCCGAGACCGTCGCTCTGGCCGATGGCGACCTTCTCATCACCGAGGAGGGGCGAAAGATCCGCGTGATCGCGAAGCCCGAGGCGCTGATGGAGGTTTCCGCGGCAGACCCGGCCCGACTGGCGCGGCTGGCCTGGCATATCGGCAACCGGCATCTTCCGACCGAGATCGCCGGAGCGACCCTTTACCTCCGCCACGACCATGTCATCGCAGCGATGCTCGAGCGGCTCGGCGCTTCGGTCCGATTCGTCGACCGTCCATTCAATCCGGAGGGCGGCGCCTACGGCCATGGCCGAACCCACGGCCACGACCACGGCGATCATGAAGCTCAGGATCATCACCACGATGGTCATCATCATCACGACCACCATCATGACTGAGGCGCGCTACCGACTGATGACCTGGCTATCCCCCGCTTATCCGGTCGGCGGGTTCAGCTACTCGCACGGCCTGGAGCAAGCGGTCGAGGCGGGGCTGGTGACGGATCGCGGGACCCTGTCGGACTGGATCGAGGATTGCCTGCGTCACGGCGCGGGGCGCAGCGACGCGATCCTCGCCGCTTTTGCCTGGCGCGCCGAGGATGACGCGACACGCGCCGAACTGGCCGAGCTGGCCCTGGCCTTGCAGCCGGCCCGCGAGCGCCTGCTCGAGAGCGAGGCGCAAGGCGCGGCCTTCCAGCTGGTCACAGCCGCGGTCTGGCCGGCCGGCGCGATCGCGGCTGCGCCCCTGCCCTATCCCGTCGCGGTGGGCGCGGCGGCGCGGGCCCATGCCATCCCGCTCGATGACATGCTCGAGGCCTGGCTCTGGGCCTTCACGGCCAATCTCGTCTCTGCCGGGGTTCGGCTGGTGCCGCTCGGCCAGACCGACGGCCAGCGCGTTCAGGCGGCGATGATGCCGGTCGTGCTCGCGGTCGCCACGGAGGCGGCAGCGAGCGATCTCGACGATATCGGCGGCTGCGCCTTCCTGGCGGACATCGCAGCGATGCGTCACGAAACCCAGCATGTAAGGCTGTTCAGATCATGAATGCACAAAGGAACGGGCCCCTGCGGGTCGGCATCGGCGGCCCGGTCGGCTCGGGCAAGACCGCGTTGATGGACGCGCTTTGCAAGGGCATGCGCGACCGCTGGTCGATCGCCGCGATCACCAACGACATCTATACCCGCGAGGATGCCGAATTCCTCGAGCGATCCGGAGCCCTGCCGATCGAGCGGATCATGGGCGTCGAGACCGGCGGCTGCCCGCACACCGCGATCCGCGAGGACGCGTCGATCAACCTCGCCGCCGTCGCGCAGATGCGCGAGCGCTTCGCCGATCTCGACATGATCCTGATCGAATCCGGCGGCGACAATCTCGCCGCGACGTTCAGCCCGGAGCTCGCCGACATCACGATCTATGTCATCGACGTCTCGGCGGGCGACAAGATCCCCCGCAAGGGCGGCCCGGGAATCACCCGCTCGGACCTGCTCGTGATCAACAAGATCGATCTCGCCCCACATGTCGGCGCCAGTCTCGAGGTGATGGACCGCGACGCCCGCAAGATGCGCGGGACACGCCCCTTCGTCTTCACCAACATTCGCGCGGGCGATGGGGTGAGCGCGGTGAGCGATTTCGTTGCGGAGGTCGGCGGGCTGCCTTGAGGCGTCCAGGCCCCCGGTGGCTTCAGTCTCCCCAAGCGGAGGGAGCGCCTTCGGGAATGTCTGGCAATGCGAACAGATCGTCGGAATTTTCGAAGGCGATCTCCGCCCAGGGCGAGCAGCTTCGGTCCAGGATCCTTTTCCCCGCGCGAAACACCACCAGCCCGGAGGTCGCGACATTGTCCACGATCTCGTTTCGCGGAAAGCTGTGGACGATATAGCTGTAATCGCCGCTGACGAAGCGCAGCTGGATGTCCCAATCGCCGCCATGGACGGCCACCATCTTGAACAGATTCCGATCCGCGACCGTCCCGACGATCGTGAGCTCGGGGCGTCGCGCATTGCCGTAGCGATAGACGAACCGGTCGCCGCCGCCGGCCACCGTCACGATTTTGCCGTCGCGAAGCCGGCAGGAAAAGATTGTCCGTCCATGCCCAGCCGGCTGCGCGACTGGGTGGCTCGGGGTGCGGCTGACGGCGCCGGTGCCGGTCAGGAGAAGCGCCGCAAGTACAACAACGCGACCGGACATCCGCCCCTCCCCGATTGAAGCACAGCTTGTGCTTCAATCGCTGTCGGTGAGCAAGCAAAGCC
>JAQGLD010000322.1 GCA_028293055.1 Alphaproteobacteria bacterium | reverse complement strand
AAGAAGAGCCGGAAGTCTTTCCAGGCCTTTTCCCCAACCTGCTCGCCAACGGCGCCAGCGGAATCGCGGTCGGAATGGCGACCTCGATCCCGCCGCACAATCTTGCCGAGATTCTCGAAGCCGCGATCCACCTGATCGACAATCCGGCCGCCGAGCCTTCGGCGCTGATGGACTTCGTCTCCGGGCCCGATTTCCCGACCGGAGGGGTCATCGTCGACAGCGCCGCGGCGATCGCCACCGCCTACGAGACCGGGCGGGGGAGCTTCCGGGTCCGCGGCCGCTGGCAGACCGAGGATCAGGGCCGCGGCACCTGGGTCGCGGTGATCAGCGAGATTCCGTATCAGGTGCCCAAGGGCAAATTGATCGAGCAGATCGCGACCCTGATCGCCGACAAGAAGCTTCCGATCCTCGCCGATGTCCGCGACGAATCCGATTCCGAGATAAGGATCGTCATCGAGCCGCGCAGCCGCAGCGTCGATCCGCAGATGCTGATGGAGAGCCTGTTTCGGCTCACCGACCTCGAGGTGCGGGTCCCGCTCAACATGAACGTCCTCGACGCGCGCCACACGCCCCGAGTGATGGGCCTCAAGGAGGTGCTGTCGTCCTGGCTCGCCCACCAGTTCGAGGTGCTGGTCCGGCGCTCGCAGCATCGCATCGGCAAGATCGAGGATCGCACCGAACTGCTCGAAGGCTATCTGATCGCCTATCTCAACCTGGACCGTGTGATCCAGATCATCCGCGAGGAGGACGAGCCCAAGGCGGTGATGATGGCCGAGTTCGGCCTCACCGACCGCCAGGCCGAGGCAATCCTCAACATGCGGCTGCGCAGCCTCCGGAAGCTCGAGGAGATGCAGATACGCGGCGAGCGCGACAAGCTCGCCAGGGAGCGCGACGAGCTGCTCAAGCTGGTCGCCTCGACCACGCGACAGCGGACCAGGCTCAAGAAGGACCTTACCGACCTGCGCGCGCGCTATGGCGAGGATACTTCGCTCGGCCGCCGCCGCACCCTGATCGAGGAAGCGGGCCCGGCCCGCGAGATTCCGCTCGAAGCGATGATCGAGCGCGAGCCGATCACCGTGATCATGTCGCAGCGCGGCTGGATTCGGGCGATGAAGGGCCATGTCGACCTCGCCAATCCGGAGACGATGAAGTTCAAGGAAGGCGATGGCCCGCGCTTCTTCTTCCACGCCCAGACCACCGACAAGATCCTGCTCGCCGCCGCGAACGGCCGATTTTACACGCTCGCTGCCGACAAATTGCCGGGCGGGCGCGGTTTCGGCGAGCCGGTGCGGCTGATGGTCGATATCGAAGGGGAGGGCAATATCGCCGCTCTGTTCCCGGCGGTCCCGGGGATGAAGCTGCTGCTCGCCTCCTCGGACGGCCGCGGTTTCATCGCCTCGGCAGACGGCGCAGTCGCGGAGACCCGCAAGGGCAAGCAGGTGGTCAACCTCAGGCCCAAGGCGATCCTGGCGGTGATCCGGCCGATCCGCGCAGAGGACGATTACGTCGCGGTGGTCGGCGACAATCGCAAGATGGTCGCCTATCCGCTCTCGGAACTCCCGGAAATGGGCCGAGGGCAGGGAGTCCAGCTTCAGCGCTACCGCGACGGAGGCCTGTCCGACGCGACCAGCTTCGCGACTGCGGATGGGCTGAGCTGGTCGATGGGCGGAGAGAGCGGCCGCACCCGCACCGAAAGCGACATGTCGCCCTGGCGCACCGCGCGCGGCGCTGCCGGGCGGATGGCGCCGATGGGCTTTCCGCGCAGCAACCGCTTTCAGGAGCCGTTCGCGGCCAAGACCTGATCGTGGACGGCTTCGAATCCGCGAGCGAGCGACGCCGGTAATGCCAGCGCGTTCGCGGCATGGATCAATCAACCATTAACCCAAAGCGGCTAGTCCGGCACGATGTCCGCTGCGATGCCAAACCGGCGCAAGAATTTGGCGAGCGCAGCCCCCGCGGCCGCGCCTCGGCTCGTCCTGTCCGACGCCGAACAGACCATCGTCGGCGCCCGCCAGGACTATCTGGATGCGCTTCCGATCGCCGCTGCGATCTTCTCGGGCGAGGAAGGGCGAGACGCGACCATCGCGGTCGCGAACGAGGGATTTCGAGAGCTTGCGGGTTGGCAGCCCGAGCGCGACGGGCACGGCATCGTCGGCAACGATTTTCTCGAGGCGAGCGGGATCGGCCTTGCGGTCGAGAGCTTCCTGCTCGGAGACGAGCCCGTCCGCGAATATGAAGGGACCGACGGCCAGAAGGTCGGCGGACGCCATTTCATCGTCCGCATCGCAGCGCTCAAGACCGCACCGGGCCTGGGGCGGCGCTGCCTGCTGACCCTGCTGGATCGCACCGCCCAGATCGAGACCGAGCGAAACCTCCGCGCCGAAATGCTGCGCGACAGCCTCACCGGCCTGTCCAACCGCGCGGCGTTCAACGAACGGGTCGAGGCCGCTCTCGAGGATCCGGCCTTCCAGCCTGGAAGCCAGGCGGTGCTCGTCCTCGACATGAACCGGTTCAGCCGGGTCAACGAATGCGTCGGCGCGCTCGCCGGAGACGAATTGCTGATCACCTTCGCGCGCCGACTGGTCTCGGCGCTGCGTGGCGGGGACTTCCTCGCGCGCACCGGCGGCGACGAGTTCGGAGTGCTGATGCGGCTCGACCGCGGCATCGAGGAGGCGCTGCAGGCGGCGGAGCGGATCCGGGCTACCCTGGCGGCCCCATTCAAGCTTTCCGAGCTTGAGATCAGGATCGATTGCGCGATCGGAGTCGCCATTCTGTCCGGCCGCGAGCAGCATAGCGAAGAGGCGCTGCGCAACGCCCAGTTCGCCAAGAAAAGATCGAAGACCAGCGGCTGCGTCGAGCTGTACGAGCCCAACCAGGCGCGGGCGGCGCGCCATCGCTTCAGCATCGAGACCGAGCTCAGGCACGCGCTCGAGCAGGACCGCCTCACCCTCGCCTACCAGCCGCTGATCGACCTCGGCACCGGCCGCCTCGCCGGCTTCGAGGCGCTGGCGCGCTGGAACCACGAGACTCGCGGGTCGATCTCGCCGACCGAGTTCATTCCGGTCGCCGAGGAATCGGGGTTGATCGTGCCGCTCGGCCGATGGGCGCTCGAGACTGCGATCGGGACGCTAGCCGGCTGGGATCTCGAATGCGGGCGCGAGCTTCCGTTCGGAATCAGCGTCAACCTCTCGCCGATCCAGATCGCTCGCGACGAGGTCGCCGGCGCTGTCGCAATGGCCCTGCGCCGCCACAATGTCAGCGGCGAGCGGCTCACGCTCGAGCTGACCGAGGGCGCAATTATCCGCGACCCCGAACGCGCCGCTCTGGTGCTCGAGCAGCTCAAATGCCTCAGGGTGACGGTCGCGATGGACGATTTCGGGACCGGCTACACCTCCCTGGCCATGCTCCAGCGTCTGCCTATCGATGTGCTCAAGATCGACCGCAGCTTCGTCAGCGAAATGCTCAAGGACGAGGATTCCGCCGCGATCGTCAATGCCGTCCGCTCGCTTGCCGAATCGCTCGGGCTGCGGACCACAGCGGAAGGGATCGACACTCCCGAGCTGCACGATAGGCTGAGCCGGCTCGGTTGCTCCTACGGCCAGGGCTTCCATTATGCGGAGCCGCTCGCCGCGGACGATGCGCTCGGCTATTGGCTTTCGCTGAGGGCCTGATCGACATGGCGGCGCGCCATCGCCGCCTGTGAGGCCCGATCCGCCGGGAAGCCGTTTTCGGCCCATTCCTGCTCGATCGCCCTCAGGGTTCGCGACACCACAGAGCCGGGTTTCAACCCCATCGCGATCAGATTGCCGCCGCTGATGTCGAGACGCGGCCGCAGCCAGCCGACCAGGGGCGCCGCGCGATCCGGATCGCCGTCGCCGACCAGCAGCCGGTCGATGGCGAGATCCGGTCCTATCCGGTAGGCGAGCAGGAACGGGTCGATGCGATCCGACTCGTCCCGCGCCGCAGCCGATTCCAGCCGCTTGCGCGACCGGTTCGAGAGTCGCAGCCGCGCCCCGACCGCGGCTGCGATTGCCGGGTCGGCGGGCAGCAGGGCGGCCAGCCGCCGCACCGGCTCGGCTGCAAGCCCGGCCTGCCGCTCCCGCTCGATCAGCCGTCCCAGGCGCGAGACTCCGTCGGAATCGATCTCGGGAATGACCGGCTCGAGGATCCTCCGCTCGACCATCAGGGCGACGGTGGCGCCGGGATCCTCGAGCGCCAGCAATTTGGTGAGCTCGTCCGCGATCCGCTCGCGCGACAGGGCCATCAGGTCGTTGGCGCGCAGCGTGCAGGCGTCGAGCCCGGCCGCGTCGGGCCGGCCGCGGCCGAAGCGGGCGTGGAATCGGAAGAAGCGCAGGATCCGCAGATGATCCTCGGCGATCCGGGTCAATGGATCGCCGATAAACCGGACCAGGCGCGAGTCGAGGTCCGCCTCGCCGCCGAAATAGTCGAATATCTCGAGACTCGCCGGGTTTGCCGACAAGGCGTTGATCGTGAAGTCGCGGCGTGCCGCATCCTCTTCCCAATCCCCGGTATAGGCGATCGTGGCGTGGCGGCCGTCGGTGCTGACGTCGCGGCGCAGGGTAGTGATTTCGATCGGCGTTCCGGCGATCACCGCAGTCACCGTGCCGTGGGCGATTCCGGTCGGGACGGCCTTGATCTTGGCCTTGGCGAGCCGCGCCATCACCGCCTCCGGCGAGAGACGGGTGGCGAGATCGACGTCGCTGACCGCGAGCCCCAGGAAGGTGTCGCGGACGCAGCCGCCGACATAGCGTGTCTCGCCGAGCGGCGCGTCGAGCGCCTCGAGCAGCTGCGCCAATCCGGCGCGCTTCTGCCACGCTGCGTTGGGCAGCTTCATGCCGCGAGCTCCATCCGGCGCGACAGGTTGACGATCATCGCCGCGGTCGCGCCCCAGATTCGGCGCCCTTGCCAGCGTATTTCGTAATAATGGCGTTCGCGGCCCTCGTAGATGGCGGACCGGATCTCGTGCCGGGCC
>JAQGLD010000286.1 GCA_028293055.1 Alphaproteobacteria bacterium | reverse complement strand
GCGCGCCAAGTCTTCACGCTCGAAGCGGCCGCTTTGATCGTCCGCCTGTCCTGCACCAATCGCTCCGATGCGCTGATGCCCTGCGGCCTCGGCCTTCACCCCTATTTCAACTGCGGGCCCGAGACCTTGCTGGACGCCATTGTCGAAAGCGCCTGGACGATCGACGAGCATGCCCTGCCGGTCGAGAAGGTCTCCGCCACCGGCCGTTACGATCTTCGCTCACGGCGGATCTGCGGTCAGGATCTGGATCACGGCTTCGGCGGCTGGAGCGGACGCGCGCGGATCGACGATCCAGCTTTGCCTTTTGCGCTCGCACTCTCGGCCGAGGGCACGCGCTTCCTGCACATTTATTCCCCGCCGGAGGGCGGCTTCTTCGCCGCAGAGCCGGTCAGCCACGCAAACGGGGCGCTCGGCACACCGGAAAGCGAATGGGACGCTCTCGGGCTGAATATCCTCGGTCCGGGGGAGAGCATGGCAATCGGGATGCGGATCGACTTGGCGGCGCGTCAATAAGCCGGCTTGAGCAGGCCTTCGATGACGTGATTCTGGATCACGGGTTCGAGCCGGTCGACCAGCCGGCAGGCGAGATGGTCGCGGGCCCGTGGCGGCAATGACTGGAAATAGGCGCGGGTCGCCTGCATGTCGTGATGCGCGGAATTGGTCGCGTCGGGCGCGTCGACTCCGACGACCAGGACCGGGCGCGGCGAAGCGGAGCGATTGGCGGTACCGCGATGGATGGTGAGAGCGGATCGCGCCGAAATGTCGCCCATCTGCGCCAGCTTGGGCGTGCTCCGCGCGGCGTAGCGCGGCCACAGGCTTTCGGGCGGAAACATCGCGTTCGGACAATCCGAAAGATCGTCCCACTGGGTTCCGGGCGCGATTTCGAACGCGCCCATTTCCGGGATGGTGTCGACCGCACTCAGGTTGAAGGCGAGGGAGTTGAGCCGGCGCCCCTTCAGGGTCGCTTCCGGGGAAGGGAAGTCCCGATGCCAGGGCTGGTCGGCCGCGCCGGGGAATGGAATGTCGAAGCCGATCTCGACAATCCGATAGTCCGGCCCCAGCACCGCCTCGCACACCGCGACGAACCATGGGTGGACGGCAATGTCGACGAATCCACCGATCCGCTCAGGGTGGACCTCGACATAGAAACGCTCCGGCCCGCGCGGCAGCGCTCCGCGGGGAATTGCGCGCGCCTCGTCGAACAGGGCCATGATCTCCGCACGCATCCGCTCGACCCATGGGCGCGGGAAGGCGCCCTGGATCGCGATGATCCCGGCACCGTAGAGGCCGCCCATGATCTCGCTTTGGTCATAGCTTCCGGACTCGTGCGCAATCGCCATAAGCAGTCTCCCGCGCTCCGGATACCGCGCCTGTCGCGAGGTTGCGAGCCGGACGCCGCTTCCTTCTATCCCGTTGCAAGGCTGGCCGTCGCAAGCGGAATATAACTCGCTGAAAATCGCCCCTTCAATCTGCCGCAATTTCGCCCCATTCTGGCGCCAGACCATTGTCAACTAATCGAGTTGAGTATTTAGCCGGGTCAAATCGAATCGCGAGAAAGGCCGTCCCCGATGCCGAACGCCCGCACCGATACCCCGTTTCGCCCTGCCGCCCCGGTCGACGAGGCCGTCCGCGCGATCGTCGACAGCATCAATCGGATCCGCTTCGGTTCGATCGCGATCACGCTTCACGAGGGCAAGGTCGTCCAGCTCGACATCACCGAGAAACGGCGCCTCTGAGCGTTAGACTCGCCCCCCACACTTCCCCCGGTCCTCCCAGGATTTTCCGACCTCGCCAAAGGAGGAATCGTGCCCCAGCTTTCGACCGAACTGATCCTTGCCATATTGCCGTTCATCGCGGTCGGCTTCGTCGCCCAGATGGTCGATGGCGCGCTCGGCATGGCCTATGGAGTCATTTCGAACACCCTGCTGCTGAGCCTCGGCGTGCCTCCGGCCGCGGCCTCGGCCGGAGTCCATGCGGCCGAGACCTTCACCACCGCGGCTTCGGGGATAAGCCACATCCTGCATCGCAATGTCGATTGGACTTTGTTCGCGAGGCTCGCAATCCCGGGCGTGATCGGCGGCGTGCTCGGCGCCTATGTCCTGACCCATATCCATGCCGAGAGCGCCCGGCCGATCGTCCTGGCCTATCTCACCTGCATCGGCCTCTACCTCGTCTGGCGCGGGCTCAACCTCGCCCATGAGCACAAGCCGCCGCGCGTGGTCGCTCCGCTCGGCCTGATCGGCGGCTTCCTCGACGCTGCCGGGGGCGGCGGCTGGGGCCCGGTGGTGACCGGCAATCTGCTCGCCCAGGGGACCAATCCGAGGATCACGATCGGCACCGTCAACACCGCCGAATTCTTCCTCACCGTGACCGTGTCGGCGACCTTCATCTTCGCGATGGGCTGGCAGGCCTTCACCACCGCCACGGCCGGCCTGCTGATCGGCGGCGTGCTCGCCGCGCCGCTCGCCGCGGTGGTCGCCAAGAATGCGCGCGCCAGGACCCTGCTGGTCGCAGTCGGAATCCTGCTCACTCTCACCAGCCTGTTCGGTATCTATCGGAGCCTCGCCACTTGATCCCCTGGGAGGCGGCGGCCGACGCGGTAAGCCGAGCGCCTGCTTGCTGACCCTGCGAAAGTTCCGGCCGCTACCATCCTCTCCCACCTATCGCCGGAGACGGTCGCTGGTGCCATGCGGGAGCGGGCGCGCGACTCCGTCCTATTGTTGAAAACGCCGATTTGAAGGTCCATGAGCGCCCAATGCTTTCTCAACGTACTCGCTACACAATCCGTGCGCTGCTCCATCTGGCGGACCGGTACGGCGAAGGGGCGGTGCAGATGAGCGAGATTGCCGACGCTCAGAACATCCCGCCCAAATTCCTCACCGTGATGCTTTCGCAGATGATCCGCGACGGGCTGATCGCGTCGCGACGCGGACGCGAGGGCGGCTACTGGCTCGCCCGCGCTCCGGAGGAGATCAGCTATGGCGAGATCGTCCGCCTCACCCGAGGCTCGCTGGCGCTGCTGCCCTGCGCCAGCCGGCTCGCCTACGAGCAGTGCAAGAATTGCGTGACGCTCGACCAGTGCCGGCTCCACCGGGCGATGCTGATGGTCCGCGACGAGACCGCTCGGATCCTCGACGCGATCAGCCTCGCCGATCCGATACCGATCGAATCGGTCGAGCCGGTCCAGCACCTCCAGTCAGAGGACGATCCGGAACAAGGCGCCCCCGCCGTCGCGGTCGCTGATCGCGATCGATCCGCCGTGGGAAAGCACGACCTGGCGGGCAAGGCTTAGCCCGACTCCCGAACCCTTCGCCTTGGTGGTGAAGAAAGGCAGGAACACGTCCTGCCGCAGCCCCTCGGGCACTCCGGCGCCATTGTCGGCGACATCGATCTGGACGCGGCCGCGAGCCAGTCCCTTGAAGCTCAGCCAGACGGCCGGCGAAGGCTGTTCGCGTGCCGCCTCGGCCCCGTTCTTGAGCAGGTTGAGCAGCACCTGGCACATCAGGTCCGGATCGATGTCGAGCGCAAGCGTGACCGGCGCGATCGCCAGAGTGAAATCGACCCCTTGAGAAGCGCCGCTCGCCCGGAACAGGGATTCGAGCTCGCGCGCCCAGGGCGAGGCTTCGAACAGCCGGCGGCGGACTTCCGGGGTGCGGCTGATCTGGCGATAGGATTCGACGAAACCCATCACTCCGTCGGCGCGCCGGGCGAGAGTTTCGACCGCCGCGCGCGCGTCGCTCACCGCCGCATCGTCACCGCGATCGGCCTCTGCCATCAGGCTGGCAGCGCTGTGGGCAAGCGAGGTGACCGGAGTCATCGAGTTCATGATCTCGTGGGTCAGCACCCGCACGAGGTCGCTCTGCGCTGCGATCTCGACCGCATTGAGCTCGCCCTGGATCGGCTGGACAGCAACCACCCGGACGAAGCCGCCGAGCCGTTGCACCGCGGCGGCAGTGAGCATCGCGGTCTGCGGCACTCCGTCGAGCATGAGCGGAACCAGCTTGGGCTGGCCGATCGCCTGATCGGCAAGAGCTTTGGCGAAGGCGTCGCCATAATCCCGGAAATCCTCGACCCGGACGCCCTGGTGGCGGACGAACAGCCGTCGGGCCGCCTTGTTGGCGAGCTCGACCCGGCCCTGATCGTCGACAGTGAGCAAAGGCGTCGGAGCGTCGTCGAGCACCGCCTCGAAGAATCGGCTGGCATCGTTGAGCTTCTGCCTCTCCTCGCGCAGCCGGCGGATGCCGAGATCGAGCGCTTCGCCGACCTCCGCGAACCCGCTGCCGGCGGCGCGGTGCGAGAAGCTTTGCGAAAGGTCGCCGAGCCGAAGCGCTTCGAGGAAGCGGGCGAGCTCGCGGTTGGTGCGCTGGATATAGCGCCACAGCTCGGCGAGCGCCCAGGCCGCAAGGCATGCCGCAAGAATTCGCGCCGCGCCGAAGCCGGGCCGCCGCAACGTCTCGAACAGGACGAAGGACGCCGCGAGCAGCAGCAGGACGCGGAGCGCAAGCCCGGCGACGAAGCGTGCCTTAAAGGCCATGCTTCTCCATGCGGCGGTAGAGCGAGGCGCGGGTGAGGCCGAGCTCAAGCGCCGCGAGCGAGATATTGTAGGCGTTCTTTCTGAGCGCCTGCTCGACCATCTGGCGCTCGGCGCGCTCGAGGTTGAGGTCGCTTGCCAGCAAGGGCGGCGGCGCGGTCGTCGCCGGGCGCTGCGGCACCGCCCGCGACAGCGAGAAATCCTCGACCGTCAGCGCATCCGCGACGGCGAGGATCACCGCCCGTTCCGCCGCATGGCGAAGCGCGCGGACATTTCCGGGCCAGTCATAGGCGCACAGCGCCGACATCACTTCGGGCGGCACGATCCGCGGCGGCTTGCCATATTTGCGGGCGTAGAGCGCGACATAATGTTCGACCAGCAACGGGATGTCCTCGCGGCGCTCGCGCAGCGACGGAAGCTCGATCTCGACCGTATTGAGCCTGAATAGCAGGTCCTGGCGGAACCGGCTCTCGTCGTGGAGACGCTCGGGCGGCAGGTTGGTGGCCGCGATTACCCGCACGTCGATCGGCACCGGCTTGTTGGCCCCGACCGGGACCACCTGGCGCTGTTCGAGGGCGGTCAGCAGCTTGGGCTGGAGATGGAGCGGAAGATTGCCGATCTCGTCGAGGAAGAGAGTCCCGCCCTCGGCTGCCTGGAGCCTGCCGATGCGATCGTTGCGAGCGTCGGTGAAGGCGCCCTTCACATGGCCGAACAGTTCGGATTCGAACAGATTCTCGGCGACCGCGCCGAGATCGACCGAGACCATCACCCCTTCCGCCCGGCGCGAGCGACGGTGGAGCTCGCGGGCGACCAGCTCCTTGCCGGTGCCGTTCTCGCCGAGGATGAGGACATTGGCCTCGGTCGGCGCTGCGCGCTCGACCAGCGAATAGACCCGCCGCATCGTCGCCGAAGCGCCGAGCAGGGGAGTCTCGCCCCCCGAAGCAGGCGCGACGATCGCAGCCGCGCGCTTGCGCTCGGTCACCACCGCCTCGCGCGATTTGCGCAGGGCGGCCGCGGTCCGCACCGTGGCGAGCAGCCGCTCGTTGGACCAAGGCTTGGAGACGAAGTCGGTCGCGCCGCGCTTCATTGCCTCGACCGCGATCTGGACTCCGCCATGGGCGGTGATCATCACCACGATCGCTTCCGAATCATGCTTCAATATCTCGCCGAGCCAGTGAAAGCCTTCGGCGGCATTGGTCGCGCCGCGGCCGAAATTGGCGTCGAGCAGGATCACGTCGGCATCGGCGGCGTCGATCGCCGGCAGCGCCTCGTCGGGCGACTGGAAGGTTGCGACGGTCTCGAACAGATCGCGCAGCAGCAGCCGCGCCGACAGCAATATGTCCGGGTCGTCGTCGATGACCAGGCATCGTCCGAATGGCTTTCCCCGCTCCACCTCTTGTCTCCTAGTCCCTGTTCGAAATCGGACAATCAAATTCCGTGCCAGCCGTCCGCCTGCGGACACAAGAGTCCGACTGCGAACAGCCTGTTTGAGCCGACGAAGCACGGATTCGGCGGAATTCCGGACTTTTTCCGACTTGGCACGGCTCCTGCTGAACAATGGGCACAGACGATTGCCACTGGGTTGCCAGTCCGGGAGGGACGAACATGACGAAATGGACCAGCAAGTTTGAATCCGGCTTCACCGCCGCCTTGTGGATCGCAGCTGCGATCCTCCTTCCGATGGCGGCGCTGGCCCCGGTCGACGGCGGCCGCGCCGAGGCGGGCACCGTCATCGCCTCGGCGTGCATGGGGAGCGTGGCGACCACGCTTCGCGCCTGCTCGATCATTCCGTTGTGATGCTGTCCGTAGTCGAACAGAATCTGTCCGGAATCGGACATGGCGGTTTCGCGACGAAGCTTGCCGTGCCCGGCCTGCCGGGCTGATATCGAGGGGAGCGGGTCGATTTCATGAGCGTGGTCAGGATGCAGTCGTCAGACACCAATGCCCATAGTGGCGGAACGATGGATCGAGTCGTCGAACGCCGCGGCATTTCGACCCGAATCATGATCGCCCTTGCGGTCGCTGCATTGTTGATTCTCGCCGGCCTGTTCTACTGGTTCGCCCCGCGCGGCAGCAGCCAGAGCATCGCCGCCGACCGGCTGACCATATCGACGGTGGTGAAGGGGCGTTTCGACGACTTCCTGCCGTTGCGCGCCCGGGTGACCCCGCTGCTCACCGTCTATCTCGACGCGATCGAGGGCGGCCGGGTCGAGAAGGTCATGGTCGAGGACGGCACGATCGTGAAGCGCGGGCAATTGCTCGCAATCCTCTCCAATGCCGAGCTTCAGCTCAACGTGCTCGCCCGCCAGACCGAGGTTTCGCGCGAGGTCAATTCGATGCGCAGCCTCGAGCTCGCGCTCGCCCAGACCAGAGCCCAGGACCATAAGGCGGTGATCGAGGCCGATCTCGCTGCAGACAAGGCCCGCCGTCAGTTCGAGGTCCAGAAGCCGCTTGCAGCGAAAGGCTTCATCGCCGGCCGCACCTTCCGCGACAGCCAGGACGAATATCTCGCCAACCGCCGGCGGAGCGAGGTCATGCGCCAGGCGCAGGCGACCGACGAGAAGCTCCAGTCGAGCCAGCTCGGCCAGCTCCGCGCCTCGACCGCCGCACTCGGCCAGAGCCTGTCGATCGCTCATGGCAGCCTCGACGCGCTCAACCTGCGCGCTCCGGTCGACGGCCAGCTCACCGCTTTCTCGATCCAGATCGGCCAGTCGCTCAGTCGCGGCGAGCGGCTCGGCCAGATCGACAGCAACGGCCGCAACAAGCTGACCGCCGATGTCGATGAATTCTATCTCGGCCGGGTCCAGCCGGGCCAGATCGCAATGATCGATTATGCCGGCAAGAGCTTCCGGATGAAGGTCGCCAAAATCTATCCGCAGGTCCGCAACGGCACCTTCCAGGTCGACCTCTGGTTCCTCGGCGGCGAGCCCGCCGATGTCCAGCGCGGCCAGACGCTGCAGGCGCGGCTCACCCTCGGCGATCCGACTCCGGCCCTGCTGATCCCGAACGGCGCCTTCTACAACGACACTGGCGGCGCCTTCGTCTTCGTCGTCGCCGACAACGGCAAGAGCGCGATCAAGCGCCAGGTCCGACTCGGCCGCCGCAATGCCGACCAGATCGAAGTGCTCGACGGCCTCCAGCCGGGCGAGCGGGTGATCACTTCGCCTTATACGGGTTTCGCCGACAAGGATCGGCTCGACCTCGACCGATGAAACATCAGGAACACAAGGGAGTCGACTATGCTGAGCATGCGTGAGCTGTCCCGGGTCTATCGCACCGATACGGTCGAGACGACCGCGCTCGACAGCATCGATCTCGAGATTGCCGACGGAGAATTCGTCGCCATCATGGGGCCTTCGGGCTGCGGCAAGTCGACCCTGCTCAACGTGCTCGGGATGCTCGACAGCCCGACCAGCGGTTCGTACGTGTTCGACGGGCGCGAGGTCGCCGGCCTTGGCGAGGCGCAGCTCGCCAATGTCCGCAAGCAGAATATCGGCTTCATCTTCCAGAGCTTCAATCTCGTCGACGAGCTTTCGGTGCGCGAGAATATCGAGCTCGCTCTGCTCTATCACGACGTGCCCGCGGCCACCCGGCGCACCCGTGTCGAGGCGGTGATGGACAAGGTCGGGATCGCTCACCGCGCAAAGCACCGGCCGAGCCAGCTTTCGGGCGGCCAGCAGCAGCGAGTCGCGGTCGCCCGCGCGCTGGTCGGCAATCCCAAGCTGATCCTCGCCGACGAGCCGACCGGCAATCTCGACACCGCCCATGGCGAGGAAGTGATGAAGATGCTGCAGGCGCTCAACCATGAGGGGTCGACGATCATCATGGTCACCCATTCGCCCGCCCATGCCGATTATGCCGGCAGGGTCGTCAACATGCTCGACGGCCGGATCCTGATCGAGCGCCGCCGAGCGGCGTAACCCCCCTCAGCCGGGCCGAGGCTGGTCCCCGCGGCTCGGCTGAGGACTGCAAGGAGACGATCGCGGGACGACCGGAGCGAAGTCCGGACCCGCGAGTGAGAGTGCGTTCCCGCGTGCCTGATGAATAGGAGCCAAGCCATGCTGCGCAACTATCTGACCGTCGGCATTCGAGCCCTGCTCAAGAACCGCACTTACGCGTTCATCAACATATTCGGCCTCGCGATCGGCATGGCCGCCTGCCTGATGATCCTGCTCTTCGTGCGCTACGAGATGAGCTACGACAAATGGGTACCCGGCTGGCAGAATGCCTATCAGCTGCAGACCTGGTTCCATTCCCGCCAGACCGGCGAGGAAGCCCAGGGGCAGATGAGCAATTACGTCAGCGGCCCGACGCTCGCCAAGGACTTCCCCCAGGTCGAGCGCACCGTCTACGCCTTGTCGACCGATCCGGTCTTCTTCCACGACGGCGAGGCCAGCGCGACCAAGGACTATAAATATGTGAACGGCAATTTCCTCGACGTGGTCGATCTGCCGCTGGTCGCCGGCAGCCGCTCCGCGCTCGATCATGTCGGCACCGCTTTGATGAGCGAGAGCGAGGCGATCAGGCGGTTCGGCACGGCCAATGCCGTCGGCCGCACCTTCACCCTGATCAGCAAGGGCCAGAAGTTCGACTTCAAGATCGGCGGAATCCTCAAGGACCTGCCGAAGAACTCGCACCTCCGGATCGCGACCCTGATCCGCATCGATTTCCCGAGCTTCATGGCCAAGGAATCGCAGTTCCTCACCTGCTGGGGCTGCCAGGGCGGCTGGGTCTATGCGAAGCTGCGGCCGGGTGCCGATCCGAAGGCGATCGAGGCCGGCCTCCCCGCCTGGGAGAAGCGCAACATTCCCGACGAGAATAGCGACGAGGCCCATTTCAATGCCGGCGACGACCAGGACTGGCACCTCGTCAACATCGCCGACGTCCATCTCGGCCGGGCCCAGCAGGCGGCGATGACGCCGGGCAACGATCGCACCACGATCGTCACCTTCGCCGTGATCGCGGTGCTGATCCTCGGCATGGCGGTGGTCAATTTCACCAACCTCGCCACCGCCCGCGCCAGCCAGCGGGCGCGCGAGGTCGCGTTGCGCAAGGTGCTCGGCGCCAATCGCCGCCAGCTCATCGCCCAGTTCATCGGCGAATCGGTGATCGTCGCAGTGGTGGCGATGCTGATCGCACTGGCGCTGGTCGAACTGCTGCTGCCGTCCTTCGCGCGCTTTCTCGAGGCCGACCTGAAGCTGAGCTATTTCGGAGCCGGCGGGATTGCGGGCCCGGTCGTCTTGCTCGTCCTGGTCGTCGGAGTCCTCGGCGGCCTCTATCCTGCCTTCTTCCTGTCGCGATTCCAGCCGGCCCAGGTGCTCAAGGCGAACAAGTCCTCGTCGGAGACCCCGGGCTCCGGGCGGCTGCGCTCGGTCCTCGTCGTCGGCCAGTTCGCAGTGTCGATCGCTTTGATCATCTGCACCGCAATCATCTACGGCCAGACCGTCTATGCCCGTACCGTCGATCCGGGGTTCAAGCGCGACCATCTCCTCCAGGTCCGCGAACTCGACCGCTACCAGCTGCTCGACAAGGGACCGGCCATTGCCGACCGGGTGCGGCGCGTTCCGGGCGTGGATTCGGTCGGGCTGACCAGCATCGGGATTGCCACCGAGAATCAGAACAACACCGGGATCCTGACGCCGGGCAGCACGACTCCGGTCATCATCGGCAATTACAATGTCGATCACGGCTTCATGGAAACGATGGGGCTGAAGTCGATCGCAGGCCGCTGGTTCGACGAGAAACGCCCGCTCGACGACCTCACTGTGGCCTTTCCGGCTTCCCCGGAAGCGCAGAAGGCGCTGGTCCTGCGCGGCGGCAATGTCGTGATCAATGCGCTTGCCGCCAGGCGGCTCGGCTTCGCCCATCCGGCCGACGCGCTCGGCAAGTCGCTTCGGGTCGGGCTGGTCGAATCGAAATACGGGCTGGTGCCGGTGACAATCGTCGGAATCGTCGGCGATTCGCGCTTCCGCTCGGTCAAGGTGCCGGTCGAGCCGATCATGTATGTCGGCGGCCGCAACGGCTTCGGTCAGCTCATGATCCGTTTCCATGGCGATCCGGCCGCGATCCGCGCCGGAGTCGAGCAGGTCTGGCGCGGCTTCACCGACGAAGTTCCGTTCAACGCCAAGTTCAGCGAGGACATCATCTCCGAGCTGTACACGGCCGAGGATGCGCGGGCGAAGACCTTCGCCGCCTTCGCGATCCTCTCGGTGGTCGTCGGCTGCCTCGGCCTGTTCGGTCTCGCCGCCTTCACCGCCGAACGGCGGACCAAGGAGATCGGCATACGCAAGGTGCTGGGTGCCCGGGTGCGCGACATCGTCCAGCTGCTCGTCTGGCAATTCTCGAAGCCGGTGATCGTCGCGAACCTGATCGCCTGGCCGGTCGCCTGGTGGGTGATGCGCGGCTGGCTCAACGGATTCGATACAAGGATCTCGCTGAGCCCGGCACCGTTCCTGCTCGCCGGCGCGCTCGCTCTGTTGATCGCGGTCGCGACCGTGGCCGGTCACGCGGTCCGGATCGCCCGCTCCAACCCAATCCACGCTTTGCGTTACGAATAGGAAGGTCCGTCCCATGTGGCGCAACTACGCAATTGTCGGCCTGCGCGCGCTGACCAAGAACAAGACCTATGCGTTCATCAACATCTTCGGGCTTGCGCTCGGCCTCGCCGCCTGTCTGATGATCCTGCTCTATGTCCGCTACGAGCAGAGCTACGACAGCTGGATGCCGGGCGTCGAACGCGCCTACGAGTTCCAGGATTATTACATGCCGAGCAAGACCGGCGGCGAGGAAATGCCGCTGCAGATGACCTCCTATGTCTCGCGCAAGGCTCTGGTGAAGGATTTCCCGCAGATCGAGAGCTCGGTCTATGTCGGCTCGGGCGGGGCGGTCGCGCTGCAGAACGGCCAGCCGAGCCAGGTCGACAAGTTCGTTCTCGCCGACGGCAACCTGTTCGACATATTGCGCGTGCCGTTCGTCCATGGCGACGGCCCGACCGCGCTCAGCCGGCCGTATTCGGTGGTGATGACCGAGACCGAGGCGTCGAAGCTTTTCCCGAACCAGAATGCGATGGGGAGGACGATCACCCTGGTCAGCAACGGCAAGAGCGCGGATTACACCGTCACCGGGGTGATGCGCGATCTTCCCAAGAACAGCGAACTCGATCTCGGCATGGTCGCCCGCTACGATCCCGAGACTTATTACGCCCAGAATCCGGGATTCCTCACCGGCTGGGGCAATCAGGGCGGGTGGGTCTATCTCAAGCTCCGCCCCGGCGCCGATCCGGAAGAGATCAACCGCCAGCTCCCCGCATGGGAGAAGCGCAACATACCCGACGAGAATAGCGGCACCGAGCGCTCCAACCCTGGCGATTCACAGGACTGGAAGCTGGTCAATGTCCGCGACATCCATCTCGGCCACGCGCAAAAGGCGTCGATGACTCCCGGCAACGACGCCCGGACGATCGTCACCTTTTCGGTGATCGCACTGCTGATCCTCGGCATGGCGGTGGTCAATTTCACCAATCTCGCCACCGCCCGCGCCTCCCAGCGGGCTCGCGAGGTGGCGCTGAGGAAGGTGCTCGGCGCGAGCCGGAAGCAGCTGATCGTCCAGTTCATCGGCGAATCGGTGCTGGTGACCGCGATCGCGATGCTGGTCGCGCTCGCCACGGTCGAGCTGCTGCTAGCCGCGTTCAACCGCTTCCTCGACGCGGATATCGTCCTGTCCTATCTCGGCCGCGAAGGAGTCCTGCTTCCGGTCGTCGCCCTGGTGCTGATCGTCGGAGCTGCGGGCGGAGTCTATCCCGCTTTCTACCTCTCCCGGTTCCAGCCCGCCCGTGTGCTCAAGGCCAACAAGTCGTCGGCCGAGGCGCAGGGATCGGGCCGGCTTCGCAACATCCTGGTCGTCGGCCAGTTCGCGGTGTCGATCGGCCTGATCATCTGCACTGCGATCATCTACGGCCAGACCGTCTATGCTCGCACCGCCGACGCCGGCTATCAGCGCCAGGGGCTGATCGAAGTCCAATATGCCAGCTCGGGCCGCGGCCCCGAGGCGATCGAGACGCTCAAGCAGCAATTCAGGCGGGTCGATGGCGTGCGTTCGGTCGCAAAGACCGGAATCGGCGTCAATCCCGGCAACAATTCGGTCTCGACCGTCTATCTGCCCGGCAATCCCAAGGGCGTCGACCTCGGCTTCTACGGCGTGGATCCGGACTTCTTCCCGACGATGGGGATGAAGATGCTCGCCGGCCGCAACTTCTCTGAACAGGCGGCGCTGGACGACGCGACCCTGCCCTTCCCGACCAAGCCGGCCGACGAGCAGGCGCTGGCACGGCGCGGGCTGAATGTCGTGATCAGCGAGGCGGCCGCCCAGCGGCTCGGTTACCGCCAGCCCGCCGAGGCGATCGGCAAGCCGCTCAAGCTCGGCTTCTTCAACTCGGACGACACCCAGGCGAGCGCGACGATCGTCGGAGTCGTTCGCGACGCCCGCTTCCGCTCGATCCGCGATCCGCTCCAGCCGATCCTGTTCTTCTACACCCGCGATTTCCACAACGCGCTGATGGTGCGTTACGAGGGGCGCGAGCCCAAGGCGGTGATGCAGGGGCTCGAAGCGGCGTGGCGGCGCCTGATCCCGGATTCTCCGTTCCGGGCGGAGCTTGCCGACGATCGGGTCCGGGTGCTCTACGATCGCGAGGCAGCGCGCGGCGAGCTGTTCGCGGCGTTCGCCCTGCTCGCGGTGGTGATCGGCTGCCTCGGCCTGTTCGGCCTCGCTTCGTTCACTGCGGAGCGGCGCACCAAGGAGATCGGGATCCGCAAGGTGCTCGGCGCCCGCTCGCGCGACATCGTCCGCCTGCTCGCCTGGCAATTCTCCAAACCGGTGCTGATCGCCAATCTGATCGCCTGGCCAATAGCCTGGTGGCTGATGCGCGACTGGCTCAACCATTTCGATGCCCGGATCCCGCTCGGGCCGACTCCGTTCCTGCTCGCCGGCCTACTCGCGCTGGTGATCGCGATCGGGACCATCGCAAGCCATGCGCTTCGGGTGGCGCGGGCCAATCCGATCCACGCGCTTCGTTACGAGTAACCAACGGCGCGATCGTTCGTTCGGCTTCGCATTCGCCCCGCCCGCCCGTAAAGGGAGGCGCGGGGCGGCCTGAAGACGAGCGGAGAATCGGGTGGGCGAAGACAGGTTGAAACTCGGCAGCCGGTTGCTGATCGGCGGGATAGCAGGCTTCGTCGGCACGATGGCGATGACCGCGGCAATGCGGCGCCTCCATCGCCGGCTGCCCGAAGCGGAGCGCTATCCGCTCACCCCGCGCGAGATTGTCGATTCGGGAGCGAGCCAGCTCGATGTGCCGCTGTCGAGCGAGGCTGCCAAGGACCTCACCACCGCAACCCATTTTCTCTATGGCGCGGCGATGGGGGCGATCATCTCGGTCGCCAATCCCAACCCCACCAAGCGCACCGGGGCGCTCGCCGGAGTCGCGGTCTGGCTGGCAAGCTATATGGGCTGGATTCCAGCGGTCGGGACGCTCGAGCCGGCGACCCGGCATCCGCCGCGCCGCAATCTGCTGATGATCGGAGTCCATCTGGTCTGGGGCGCCGCAACCGCCGCCTCGATGAACGAGCTGGTCCGCGCGCGCCGCGATATTCTCAAGGATGGGCCCGACAAGGATGCGCCTGTGACCTCCCTGCCGCGTGGCGGCGGGGAGGGGGACCATGCGTAGCATGGTGGAGGGGTACAAGCCGCACACTCAGCAAGTTTGGGCGCGAACGTCAGGGCCGCGCCAGCTACCCCTCCACCACACTGGCGTGTGGTTCCCCTCCCCACGGCTTCGCCGTAGGGAGGATGAAGGTTAATCGACGTGCGGGGTGATTGGCGGCGGATCGCTCGCCGGGAAGCTTTCGTCGGCGGCCTGGTCGACCTTGCCCCATTCCTCGGGGGGGTCGCGCATCGCCTCGGGGCCGGCCTGCCTCGCGCCGCCGGAATGGCGGACATGGCCATGGCCGCCGCTGCCGTCGGACATCGCCGCCGGGCTGGTGCGCCCAGCGTCCTTGCCCTGCCACCAGAAGCGGGTTGCGATATAGCCGAGACCGGCCGCGCAGGCAGCGCCTAGGCCGGTCAATATGGCCCCCTTCTTGTTCATCCTTATCCCTCCACCTTGAGCGTGGCCGGCTTCGCGGGCGGAAGCCCCTCGCGCTCGGCCTGGTCCTTCAATTCCTGCTTGCGGGCCGCCATCTTCTCGCCAAGCGCGAACAGGTCGACGTCGGTCGCACGCGCCTGCTGGAACATATTGTCCCGCTCCTTCTCTTCTTCCTTCACGTGGTGCTCGATCTCTTCCTTGAGGACCTTCACCTTCGCGTCGTAATAATCATCGTCCGGCGAGCCAGCCTCGATATCGTTGATCAGCACCTTGGCGCCGTCATGCTCGACCACCGCCTCGTCGAGGACATCGTCGGGGATCTTGCCGCGCAGCGCCGGATAGAAAAGCTCTTCCTCGATCATCGCGTGGATCTTGAGCTCGGTGCAGATCTGGCGCGCCAGTTTCTCCTTGGTGCCGTCGCGCATCGCATTTTCGAATTTCTCGAACAGCGCCTCGACCTCGCGATGATCTGCGGTCAGCAGGTGGGTCGCGTCTATCCTGGTCTCGGCCATTCGAATCTCCTCGGTTTGGTCTCTGGAACATTCGGCGCTACGGACCGGTTCCTTGCCGGCATCCCCCAGAGGACAAACAGTTGCAAGACACCGAAACCCTCTCTTCGATTCTCCCCGACGAGACCGAGGAGGCGGCACGGCGGCTGCTGGAGAAAGCAAGCGAACGCGAGCTCAGCCTCGCCACCGCGGAAAGCTGCACCGGCGGCCTGCTCGCCTCCTTGCTGACCGACGTGCAGGGCGTGGCCCATGCTTTCGAACGCGGTTTCGTGACCTATACGAACGAGGCCAAGAACGAGATGCTCGGAGTTCCCCTGGACCTGATCGAGGAGAAAGGCGCAGTCTCGGCGGAAGTTGCGATCGCCATGGCGGAAGGTGCGCTCGAGCGCTCGCGCGCCAACATCGCGATCGCAATTACCGGCTTCGCCGACGCTGGCGACGAGCCGGGCCTCGTCCATTTCGGCTGCGCCCGTGCGGGCCGCCGGACCGCTCATCGCGAAGCCCATTTCGGTCCGGTCGGTCGCGGTGCTACGAGGATCCAATGCATGAGGGTCGCGGTCGAGATGATGACGGATATGCTCTGAATGGCGAAGGCCGCCTTCCAATCGATCCATCGCCACGGTTTCGTCCGGGTCGGCGCCGCGAGTCCGACCGGCTCGGTCGGCGACGTCGCCTTCAATGTCGATCAGGCCATCGCGCTCGCCCGCCAGGCGGATGAGGACGGCTGCGACCTGCTCGTCTTTCCCGAGCTCAACATCTCTTCTTATGCGGTCGACGACCTGCTCCTGCAGGAGGCGTTTCTCGACTCGGTCGAGAGCGGGATCGCGCGTTTGCGCGACGAGAGCGCCAAGCTCGCCCCGGTCCTCGTCGTCGGAGCCCCGCTCCGGCGCAACGGCCGGCTGTACAATTGCGCGCTCGCTCTCTCGCGTGGTCGAATCCTCGGAGTCGTGCCGAAGAGCTTCCTGCCCAATTACCGGGAATATTATGAGAAGCGCTGGTTCGCCTCAGGCATCGGGCTGAACG
>JAQGLD010000285.1 GCA_028293055.1 Alphaproteobacteria bacterium | reverse complement strand
CCGCGACCGGCGCCATCTCGATCCTCTGGATTCGCGAGAAAGCCAGCAGCTGGCCGGTCAGCTTGGCGCCGCGGCGGGCGGCTTCGAGCCCGGTCTCCGCAATCCGCTTCAGCCGCGCATCCTCGATCCGCCCGGCGATCAGCTCGAAACCGCCCATGATCGGGGTCAGGAGATTGTTGAAATCGTGGGCGATGCCGCCGGTCAGCTGCCCGACCGCTTCCATCTTCTGGGCCTGGCGTAGCGCCTCCTCGGCCCGCATCCGCTCCCTCACCTCGGCCTGGACCCGGTCGAGCGCGGCGCTGAGATCGGCGGTTCGCTCGGCGACGCGCCGCTCGAGCGTTTCGTTGACCCCGCGCAACGCTGCCTCGGCCTCCTTGAGCTCGGTGACGTCGTGGGCGACCCCGATGAAGCCGAGATGCTCTCCGGTCGACCCCCAGCGTGGCTGGGAGATGGACTGGACCCAGCGCCATTGACCCTCGTGGCCGCGATAGCGGCCCTCGAGGACGAAAGGGGCGAGGCTGGCTTCGCCCGCGATCGATTCGGCGACGATCCGGTCGTGGTCGTCGGGATGGATGATCGACCGCCAGTCGAAGTCGATCGCCTCGATATAATCGACCCCGAGAAACTCGACATAAGCGCGATTGACGAAGCTTCGCTTGCGGTCCAGCCGGGTCACCCACATCGGCACCGGCGCCGAATCCGCGATCAGCCTGAACCTTTCCTCGCTCTCGCGCAGGGCGAGCTCGGCGCGATGTCGCTGGGTGACATCATAGCCTTCGACGAAGATTGCGGTGACTCGACCGACCGCATCGGTGATCGGCTCGAAGACGAGGTCGACCAGCTTCTCCTCTAGCGGCGCCCCAGGCTCGCGCTGCAGCCCGAGCGGCATCGAATGGCCCGAAAAGGCTTCGCCGGTGGCATAGACTTCGTCGAGCAGCTTGAAGAAGCCCTGACCCTGGACCTCGGGCAGCGCCTCGCGGACCGGTCGGCCTATCAGGTCGCGATGGCCGACCAGTTTGAGATAGGACGCGTTCATCAGTTCGTAGACATGATCGGGGCCGCGCAGCACCGCCATGAAGCTCGGCGCGTGATCGAAGAGCTGCCTCAGCCGATCCGCTTCGTCTAGCTGCTTGCGCTGGGCGAGGACCGTGCCGGTGGTTTCGGTACAGGCGCAGAACATGCCCTGGATCTGCCCATCCTCGTCACGCAACGGACTGTAGGAGAAGGTGAACCAGGTCGGCTCGGGGTCGCCCTTGCGGGTCAAAGTGAGCGGCATGTTCTCGACATAGGTCGCCTCGCCGGCCAAGGCGCGATCGACCAGCGGCTTCAACTCGTGCCAGATTTCGTCCCAGACATGCTCGAACCGCTCGCCCAGCGCGGTCGGATGCTTGCTTCCCAATATCTCGGAATAGGCATCGTTGTAGAGGAAGCGGAGCTCCTGTCCCCAGGCGACGAACATCGGAAATTTGGAGCCGAGCTGCACTCCGACGATCGTCCTGAGCGCGGAGGGCCAGTCGCTCGGCGGGCCGAGCGGGGATCTGGCCCAATCGAAGGCGCGCATCCGGGCGCCCATCTCGCCGCCATCGGCCAGGAAGCCGGTGCCTTCCGAACTGTCGTGCGAATCCAACGGGATCGCCGTCATTATTGTGCTCCAAACGAGACCCCCGGCCGCCATGCGACCCTAGCGCCCCGGCACCCCGACCGGAAGCCCGCACGAATGGGCCGATCGTTTGTGCAGCGGCCGGCTTGCCGCTAGTCTCGCCGGGAGAGGAGGCCGCTTATGTTCACCGACATGAAGCAGGGCAAGGCCGAGGATTGGGCGCATGTCGCCGCCGAGCATGGCCGCCACCAGAAGCTTCAGGCCGCACGCCAGATCATGGACAGCCTCAGGCGTCTCGAGACGATCGAGGTGGGCTTCGCCGCCAACCAGCTCGCCCATTCGCTGATGGCGGCGACCCTCGCCAGGCGCGAAGGCGCCAGCGACGAGGAAGTGGTCGCAGCGCTCTGCCACGATCTCGGCAAGCTCTTCTCGATCCCCAATCACGGCGCGATCGCTGCCGAGATGCTCAAGCCCTATGTCCGAGAGGACATCTATCACGCGATCTATTGGCACCAGGAATTTCAGGGCCGCTATTATTTCGCCCTGCTCGGCAAGGATCCGGAAGGGCGCGACCGGTTCAAAGGCGAAAGCTGGTATGGTTTTGCCGAGAAGCTGGTCGACGACTGGGACGCGCCGGCCTTCGATCCCGGCTTCGAAGCCGATTCGCTGGACAGCTTCGCCCCCGAGGTGGAGCGCATCTTTTCCAGTCCGCGGGCGATGATCTGAGGAACGCTCGGCCCCGCCCCGCGGTTGGGCCGCGATGACGATCCCATCGGTAAAATGGCCAAGCTTCGCCGAATGGCGCGCCGTCGTGGTTCGCACCTGGAACGAAGCGAGCGACGACAATGTCAGCTTCCTCGCCGCAGCGGTCGCTTTCTACGCCTTCCTCGCCTTCGTCCCTTTGCTCGCCTCGGTGGTGCTGACCTACGGGCTCGCGGCGGCGCCCCGAACCGTGGCCGAGCATATCCGAACCTTGTCCGCGATCCTTCCGAGCGACGCCGCATCGCTGA
>JAQGLD010000269.1 GCA_028293055.1 Alphaproteobacteria bacterium | reverse complement strand
CCTGGCTGGCCGGTGATCGAATTGGTGTCCGTGGAGCTGAAGCCCATGCTCGAGGCCTGGTATGTCGAGCCGCATTCATGAGCCTGGATCGCCCCGCTCCCTTGCAGATCTTCGTTGCGGTGAAGGGTCATGCCTTCGATCGCAACGCGTTCGAGGCGATGATCCGCGGGCTCGGCGGGATGGAGCCTACGATGGTCGATCAGCCGGCCGCCGCCATGCTGCTCAATCCCGAGGCGATGCGCCGCTTCGATGCGATCCTCTTCTACGACATGCCGGGTCTCGATTTCCGCGCGCCCAAGGCGGAACGGCCGGCCGCAGTCCCGCCCGAAAAGGATTTCGTCCAGGGTTTCGAGGCCCTGATGGCGGAAGGGAAGGCGATGGTCGCGCTCCATCACGCGCTCGCCGGCTGGCCCGGTTGGCCGGCTTATGGCGAAGCGCTGGGCGGGACCTTCCTCTACAAGGATCGCGAGGTCCGCGGCGAGCAGAGACCCTCCTCGGGCTATGCCGGCGACATCGTCTACGAAGCCGTCCGCAGCGAAATCGACCATCCGGTCCTGGCGGGCGTGCCGACCTCCTTCGAGCTGAACGACGAGCTCTATCTCCACGACGTGTTCGAGTCGGATGTCGTGCCTTTGCTGCGGCTGAGACAGCGCCCGCCGCCCGAGCGCTTCATCTCCGCAATGCGCGCCGTGCGCAGGCTCGCCCCGGACGAAGGAGAGCCCTGGTTGCCGCCGGCGGGCAGCGATGTAATCGCCTGGGCGAAGGCCGCCGGCAACAGCCCCCTGGTCTATTTCCAGCCCGGCGACGGCACCCAGACCTATGCCGATCCCAATTATCGCCTGCTGCTCGGGAACGCGCTGCGCTGGGTGGCTTCGGAGGCGGGAAGGGATTGGGCCCGGGCACGGGGTGGACTCGCGAAAGGCTGACCCGGCTCGCCGAGTCGGCACCCGCTGGCACCGGCTTCCTTCATTCTCGTCGGTGCGCGGCAAAGCGCCCAAGCCTATAGGGTTGCCGCGGAGCCCAAGATGACGGTCGCCTGGCTGGAAAGCGTTCCGCCATTTCCGTGGGCAAGGCCGATTTCTGCCCCGACTATCTGGTTCGCCGCCTCGCCGCGCAGCTGTCGCGCCGCCTCCACGATAGCGAACAGGCCGTACATTCCCGGGTGGCAGCAGGACAGGCCGCCGCCATTGGTGTTGACCGGCAGCGCTCCGCCCGGTGCGATCCGGCCGTCGGAGACGAAGCGGCCGCCCTCGCCCTTGGGGCAGAAGCCGAGATCCTCGAGGAAGAGGATGACGTTGATCGTGAAGGCATCGTAGAGCTGGACGACATCCACGTCGGCGGGCGTGAGGCCCGCCATTGCCAAAGCGCGGGCGCCCGATTCGGCGGCTGCCGTGATGGTCGGATCGGGCGCCTGGGCGATGGCCTGCCACCAGGTCGCGGCCGCTGCGCCGAGCACGGCGACGGCAGGCTTCGGCCCGGCCCGGGCTCGATCCGCGCGAGTCATCACGATCGCTGCCGCGCCGTCGGTAACCAGGCAGCAGTCGCGCGCCGAGATCGGGCTGCTGATCATTCTGGAGGCAAGCACATCGACGACCGACAGCGGGCCCTTCGCAAAGGCTTCGGGATTGGTGTTCGCCCAGGCCCGAGCGGCGACGGCGACCTCGGCCATCTGCTCCCGGGTCGTGCCATATTGGTGAAGGTGGCGGGCCGCTGCGAGCGCGTAGGAGGAGACCGGGAAAAGCGGCCGATAGGGGGCGTCATAATCGTTGTTCTTCGCGGGGGTCGCGAGCTTGCCGCCGCCGGTGCGCTGGTTGGAGCCGTAGGCGATCAGGGCGACATCGATGGCCCCGGCCTCGAGCGCCAGAGCGGCGGTCGCGACATGGCTCATGAAGGCGGAGCCGCCGGTGCGGTTGTTGTCGGTGAAAAGCGGCCGAATTCCGAGATATTCGGCGAAGGACAGGCCGCCGAGAAAATCGCTCGGCAGGCAGACGAACAGGCCGTCCACTTCGTCCAGGCGAATGGCCGCATCGGCGAGCGCCAGCCGGCTGGCTTGAGCAGCGAGCTCGATCGCGCTCTCGCCGGGCGCCTCGCCGAGACCATAAGTCGCGAGTCCGGCGATCGCGGTCCGAGCGCGCGGAAAATCATCCGCCATGCTGCGTCTCCAGCGGGTCGAAGACCAGTAGCGGCTTGTCATCTTCGCGGATGATCCGCGCCGCGACCCGCATGCCGATTCGCACAGCGCCGGGCTCGACGCCTTCGACACGGCTCATCATCCGGACGCCCTCGTCGAGATCGACCAGGACGACATTGTAGTCGGGCTCGGGAGGCCTCCTGCCGATAATTGTGACGGAATAGACCGTGCCGAGGCCGCAGGCCTCGACCCATTCCAGCGCCTCTCCGCTGCCGGGCGCCGCTATGCGGGGTGGGAAGACCGCCTCGCCGCCGTTCACGCTTCGCTGGATGAGGAATCGCCCGGAGTCGAGCGAAGCCCGCCAATGCGCTTCCGGCCCGCTCACGCGGGGGCCCCCATACTGACCGCGCCGGTCTCCACCATTGCAGCGATCTCCGCCTCTGTGAGGCCCGCCTCGCCGAGCACCTGCCGGCTGTCGGCGCCGAGGCAGGGGCCGGGATCGCCGATCTCGCCGGGAGTGCCGGAAAATCCGGTCGGTATGCCGGGGAAGCGAAGCCGGCCGGCCTCGGTGTCGCGCACCTCCCAGAATCCGGTCTCGACGAGATGGCGGTCATGGAGCAGGTCGGTCGGGCTGGCGATCGCCATCGCCGGGATCTGGGCCTCGCGGAACAGCTCC
>JAQGLD010000255.1 GCA_028293055.1 Alphaproteobacteria bacterium | reverse complement strand
ATCGTCTCAGTGCGCCAGCAGGAGCCGCTCGGCCTCGGTCACGCGGTCTGGTGCGCCAGCGACATCGTCGGCGACTAACCGTTCGCGGTGCTGCTTCCCGACGATCTGATGGTCGGCCGGCCGGGCTGCCTCGCCCAGATGGTCGCGGCTTACGAGCAGGTCGGCGGCAATGTCGTCTGCGTCGAGGAAGTCGCGCCCGACCGCACCGCGAGCTACGGAATCATCTCGCCCGGAGCCCGCGACGGACGGCTGACCGAGGTAAAGGGCCTGGTCGAGAAGCCCAGGCCCGAGGACGCGCCGTCGAACCTCGGCATCGTCGGCCGCTACATCCTGCAGCCCGAAGTGATGCGGGTGCTCGACGATCCGGTGACCGGCGCCGGGGGCGAGATCCAGCTGACCGACGCCATGGCCGTCCTGATTGGCCGGCAGCCCTTCCATGGCGTGACGGTCGACGCCGAACGCCACGATTGCGGCGACAAGATCGGTTTCGTGAAGGCCAATCTCGCGCTGGCGCTGCGCCGCGACGATGTCGGGCCGGCGCTTCGCGCTTTCCTATCAGAGCAGAAATGAGCTGCACCGCGATCCTGGTCGGCGATGGCGCTCCGCGCCAGGTTTCGCCGGCCGAGGCAGCCGCTTATTCGGGTCCGGGCTTCGTCTGGATCCACATCGAAAGCGCCGAGGAGCCGGACCTGTCGCTGCTCGACGGCCAGGACATACCGGAAGTCGCTGCGAACGCCCTGGTCGCCACCGAGACCCGGCCGCGCTGCGACCGCATCGAAGACGGGGCGATCGTCAACCTTCGCGGTACCGCCGAGGCCGGAGTCGACAGCTCCGACCGGCTGGTTTCGATCCGGATGTGGGCGCGGCGCGGCAAGGTCAATTCGCTGACCCGGAGGCCGCTCGCCGCGACGAAGGCAGTTATCGAGCAGATGAACGCCGGCAAGATCCTCGATCCGGGGGACCTCGTCGCTGCTTATGCGCGAGCGATCAGCAGCGAGCTGGATCCTGAGGTCGCGGATCTCGGCGACGTCCTCGACGATTGCGAGACTCGCCTGGCGGAGGGCAATATCTACCGGCTGCGGATGGTGATCACCCGGATCCGGTCGGAAGCGATCAGTTACCGCCGCTTCGTCGCTCCGGATCGCGACGCGCTCCAGTTGCTCGCCCAGCTCGAGTTCGACTGGCTCGCCGAGGACGACCGGCTCCATATTCGCGAGGCCGCGGACCGCTTCGCGCGAATGGCCGAGGAGCTCGAAGCGGTGCGCGAGCGCTCTGCGCTGCTTCACGAGCAGCTCACCGACCTGCGCGCCGAGGAGCTTGACGAGCGGGCGCTCTACATCTCGATCGTCGCCTTCATCTTCCTCCCGCTGACCTTCATCACCGGCCTGCTCGGCATGAATGTCGATGGAATTCCCTACCAGCATTCGCCTTACGCCTTCTGGGGCGTGGTCCTGTTCTGCGTGGTGCTCGGAGTAGCGGTGACGGCATGGTTCGCCGGCCGCCACTGGCTCCGCAAATAAGACCCCCACCCCGGTTGTCCGGGGAGGGGGTCAAGTGGCAGTTCACTTGGGACGCGAGCCGATGAGGGGGTTACTCCCGGCTCACCTTCCTCTGTGCGCGGTGGACAGCAAAAGGTTCATTCCAGCGCTGCGCCGGCTTTCGGCGGGAACGGGGTCAGGTGAATCTGGATTTCAGCGCGAGCATCGCAAGCGCCGCTTTGGCTGCCTCGCCGCCTTTGTCCTTCTCGTTCGGGCGCGCCCGGGCGAGCGCCTGGGCCTCGTTCTCGACGGTGAGGATCCCGTTGCCGATGGCGAGGCCATCGAGGCTGAGCGCCATCAGCCCGCGAGCGCTCTCTCCGGCGACGATCTCGAAATGATAGGTTTCGCCACGGATGACGATTCCGATCGCGACATAGGCTTCGTAGCGCCCGCTCTCCGCCGCCAACGCGATCGCCGCCGGGATTTCGAGCGCGCCCGGCACGGTCACCGTCTCGTGGCTGTGGCCGGCCGAATCGATCGCCGCCCGGGCGCCTTCGAGCAGGAGGTCGTTGAGCTGCTCGTAGAAGCGCGCTTCGACGATCAGGATGCGCGACATTTCAGTCCTCCAGGGGAATCGGCCGTTCGCCGACGATCTTGAGCCCGTAGCCGCCGAGTGCGACCGGGGTGTGGTGGGTGTTGGTGAGCAGGATCATGTCGTGGATGCCGAGCGCTGACAGGATCTGGGCGCCGCCGCCATAATCGCGCAGCTGGTCGTTGTCTTGCGCCTTGCCGGAGCGCGCGTTGAGCGCATTCGAGAAGATGTGCGGGGTGCGCCGGTTGAGGATCACGATGACCCCGGCACCTTCCGCGGCGATGATCTCCATGGCTCCGCGAAGCAGGCTTCCGCGCGCATTGGCTTCGCCGAAGGCGTCCGAGAACAGGCTGAGCTGGTGCATTCGCACCAGTGTCGGACGCGACGGGTCGATCTGGCCCTTGACCAGAGCGACCTGCTCGATCCCCGTCGCCTTGTTGAGGAATGCTCTGGCCTGCCAATGGCCGCCCCACCGGCTTTCGAACCCGGCCTCGCCGGTCTGCTCGACGAGATGGTCCTTCTTGAGCCGATAGGCGATCAGGTCTCGGATCGTGCCGATCTTGAGGCCGTGACGCTGGGCGAAGGCGACGAGATCGTCCATCCGCGCCATCGAACCATCGTCGCGCATGATCTCGCAGATGACTCCGGACGGGTTGAGCCCGGCGAGCCGGG
>JAQGLD010000195.1 GCA_028293055.1 Alphaproteobacteria bacterium | reverse complement strand
TGCGGCTGCGCTCTTTCCTTTCGGGCCTGCTGCATCAGCTGGGTCCAGCAGCCGGTCGAGCCGCCGGGGCCGACGGTCGAGCAGCTCTGGATCCCGGTGTGGCCGACATATTCCAGGCTCTCGGCCTTGACCGCCCAGCTCATGTTCTCGGTGTCGGTGGCCGGCGCGTTGCGCAGCGCTTCGGGGATTCGGTAGCGCTCGCGCTCCGGGCGGCGGCCGCAGATGACGATCTCCCCGTCGGGGCCGCGCGGGCAGGGGTCGCGGCCGTAGATGATCACCCGGCTGATCTTCTCATGGGTCTGGGCGGGCGCCGCGCTCCACGCGGCCAGCCCGGCCGCGATCAGGGCGACGCTAGCGATTGCGGCTTTCATTGCGGCCTCCGTGACAGGTTCACGGAAAGAAGAGGCGAAACCAGCCTTTGTTCCCGCCGGGCGGGGTGGCGGGACCCTGCTTATTTGGGCGGCGGCGAGGCGTCGTCGATCGCCTTGGCCTGGGCGTCGATCTTGCTCAGCCGCTCCTTGCGGGCCTGATCGACGAGCGAATTCCAGTTGATCGTGTCGGCACTGTTGCGCTCCGCCCGAGCCTCGCGGACGATCTGGCTGAAGCAGCCGGTCGAGCCGCCCGGACCGACCGGAGAGCAGCTCTGCGGACCGGTGCGGCCGACATATTCGAGCGCCGAGGCGCGAGTGCCCCAGGCCTGGTTGGCGGGGTCATTGGGATCGCTGCGCAGCGACGACGGAATGCGGAATCGCTCGCGTTCGGACATCCTGGCGCAGACATTGATCACGTCTTCGGTGCTCGGCGGGCATTTGTCGTCGCCATAGATGATCAGCTGGTTGACCTTGGGCTCGGCCGGCTCGGCGGGGCCAGCCGCCTGCTGGGCGAGGCCCGGCGACGCGGAGAGCAAGGCGGCGGCGGCGAGAAGCAACTTCATCATCAGATCCTCTTGGAAAGTGATATGGCGAGCCGGCATCCGGCACGGATGAGGCCCGACAGCATCGGATAGCCGAAGGCGTTCTCCGCACCCTCGGCGATGGCGGTGTCGCGATGCTCGAGTTCTTCGGCGCGGAACGCCTGGATCGTTCCGGCGAGATCGGGCTCGTCCTCGCCCAGCGACCGCAATTGATCGGAATAGTGGCGGTCGATCTCGGTCTCGACCGCAGCGGTGCACGCCATCGCGGCGCTCGGCCCCATCAGGGCGGTGGCGGCGCCGAGCGCATAGCCGGCTGCGTTCCACAATGGCTGTAGCAGCGTCGGCCGCACCCCGCGCTCGACCATCATCGCGTCGAACGTCTTGAGGTGGGTGCGCTCCTGGCTTTCCATCCGGGCGATGATCCGCGCTGCGGGATGGCGCGCTCCGAGCACCGCGAGCTGCCCGGCATAGATTCGGGTCGCGCCATATTCGCCGGCCTGGTCGACTCGAACCATCGAGTCGAGGTCGGGGCGCGAGTCGCCCGGACGCCAGCCCGGTCCGGTCATGAACGCACCCTGCGATTGCGGAGACTCAGCCACACTATCGTCAACGCCCCGCCGATCGACACGATCCCGTTCCAGCCGGCCATCGAAATTCCGAAAAGCGACCATTGCACGTCGGTGCAGCGGATCATCGAGGAATTCATCACCTGCTTGAGCAACTCGTCGCCGGTGAGCCCGCTGCTGCTCGCGCTGCACTGGGTGAGGCCCTGGAAGATCCCGGCCTCGACGCCGGCGTGATAGAAACCGATCGCGCCACTCGTCGCGATGGCCAGCGCCGCCAGCAGGACGAGCAGACGGGCGTTGCGAGGCGCAGCGAACGCGATCGCGACCGGCACGAGCGCCGCGAGATGGGCGTAACGCTGCCACCAGCACATCTCGCAGGGGATCAGCCCGCCCCAGATTTGCGAGCCCCAGGCGCCGGCGAGCAGGGCCGCCGGCACCAGCAGAGCGAGGAGCCTGGCTTGAGCGAGCGAGCGGCTCAACGCTTCCCGCTCTTGCCGCCGCCGCCTGCGCCGGCGGTCGCGACCGGGGCGGCGCGCGACAGCCGGGCGAGGGTCTGCACCGCATAAGTCAGCTGGAAGTCGTCGACGCCCTTCTTCTTGAGCTCGTCGGCGGTCGCGGCGAAGCGCGGATCGGGCTTGCCGTCATCCTCGATCACTGCATTGTCGACCGAGACCTCATTGATCAGGTGGCGGCGAAGGTCGGCCTCGCGCACCCGCGGCCGGGTCTTGTAGTCGACGTCCGAGAGCTGCGGGACCTCGATATCCGGGGCGATGCCGCCTTCCTGTACCGAACGGCCCGACGGCGTGTAGTAGCGCGCCGTGGTCAGCCGCAGCGCGGTGTCCGCGGTCAGCGGAAGCAGGGTCTGGACCGATCCCTTGCCGAAGCTGCGTTCGCCCATCACGAGGGCGCGATGCTGGTCCTGGAGCGCACCGGCGACGATTTCGGCGGCCGAGGCAGAGCCGGAATCGACCAGGACGATGATCGGCAGGCCGCCGGTGGCGTCGCCCGGCTTGGCGTAATAGCGCTCGATATCGCCCTTGCGGCGGCCGCGCTGCGAG
>JAQGLD010000191.1 GCA_028293055.1 Alphaproteobacteria bacterium | reverse complement strand
GGAATCGTCCAGCGTTGCGACAGATAAGGACCAGCACCAAGGCTATCAAGATATATCTAGATAGAACTAGCTTCGCCGCCATTTACCGAAAATCAACGATGCCGGAAAGATAGGGTCGCGCCTCGTCCGGCGGTAGCCGGGCCACGGTGATATTATCGCCATGCACGCTTTCGCATATCCGGGCCGATCTCCCTCTGCCAGGTCTGGCCGAGAGGTGCGAAGCGGCGGGCCTGCCTGCGCGCGCCCTCGAACCAGAAGGAGCACAAGCGCCGCGACCATCATCGAAGCATTCCCGGCTCGGCCGTCTAGGGATCCGATGCGATCACCGCCGCGGTCGACTTCACCACCAATACCAAGTTCAGCGGGATCAAGGTCCAAAGCCAGGCGGGATCTCCGAGCGGAGCGCATGTCACCGCCTCGCTTGACAGGCGCATGGCATAAAAGGAGCCGATCGGGCATCTTGCGGGCATGACCAGGCCTGGACCGGACGAATGAACGCACCAGCGGACGAAGGCCCGACGCCGGCGGTGCCGACCAAGCCGGCAGGCTTCCTCCGGACGCTCGGACCCGGGCTCATTACCGGAGCGGCCGACGACGATCCGAGCGGAATCGGCACGTACAGCCAGGTCGGTGCGCAGTTCGGCTATGGCCTCGCCTGGACGATGGTCTTCTGCCTTCCGTTGATGATCGCGATCCAGGAAGTTGCGGCGCAGATCGGCCGGGTGACCGGCGCGGGCATCGCCCGCAACCTGCGACGCCATTATCCCCGCCCCTTGCTGTTCGGCGTAGTCGCCCTCCTGCTCGTCGCCAACATCATCAATCTCGGCGCGGATCTGGGCGCGATGGGCGCCGCCTTGTTCCTTTTCCTGGGCGGAAACGCGGCGCTCTACACATTGCTGTTCGGAATTGCCTGCGTGCTGCTCGAGGTGTTCGTGAGCTACGCGCGCTATGCCGCGATCCTCAAATGGACCACCTTGTCGCTGTTCAGCTACGTCGCAGTGGTCGTGGTTGCCCAGGTACCCTGGGCCCATGCATTGCGCGCCCTGATCGTTCCCCAACTGCAGTGGAGCGCTGCCTATGTGACCGCGATGATCGCCATCCTCGGCACCACGATCAGCCCCTATCTCTTCCTCTGGCAGGCATCCCAGGAAATCGAGGAGGAGCACCGCCACCACGCCAGGCCGCTCCGTATGGCACCGGGCGAGGCAGGTGCCGAACTCGCGCGGATCCGGCTCGACACGATCACTGGAATGACGTTCAGCAATGCCGTCTCGATCGCGATCCTCTTCGCGGCCGCGGCGACGCTCAACGCCCACGGAGTCACCGAGATCGCGACCTCCGCCCAGGCCGCCGAGGCGCTTCGACCGATAGCGGGCCCGTTCGCCTTCGCCCTGTTCGCCCTCGGCATCATTGGCACCGGAATGCTCGCGGTACCGGTTCTCGCCGGTTCGGCGGCCTATGCGGTGACCGAGATTGCCGGAGTCGCGGGAAGCCTGGACGCGAAGCCGCTTGCCGCCCGCCTCTTTTACGCAACGATCGCGATGATGACCTTAAGCGGGGCGGCCCTCAACTCGGTCGGCTTCGATCCGGTCCGGGCGCTCTATTGGGCGGCGGTGGTCAACGGCGTGCTGGCGGCGCCGCTGATGGCGGTGATGATGCTGATCGCCCGCAATCCGCGCGCCATGGGCCGCCTGACGCTTTCCCCGGCGGCGACCGTGATGGGCTGGAGCGCGACCCTGGTCATGGCCGCGGCGAGCGCGCTCTTCTTCGTCCTGATCTGGTAGCGCCGCTCGGGGATCGCCCGCCGATCCGCCGGCATGAGGGCGGGTTTGCTCCGGGCGGCAAAAGGCGGCGCCTCGGCTGGCTATCGCGCAACGCCCCCGCATTCCGTCTTGAGCACGGTGACCAATGACGTTCACTTGCTCTCGGCAATCGTGACTCCGTCCCAGTCTTCGCCGGGAGGGTTCTCCCGGCAGGCGCCTATCGATTTGCGATAGCGAGCGTAGAGGTACGAAAGGCCGAAACCGGCGGCGGCTTCCTCGTTCTGCCCGAGCAGCTGCTCCGCCTCGTCCCAGCGCCGGCCGCGATAGGCGTCGAGCAGACTGGCATGAAGGCCGGCGAAGGCGGCGAAAGCCGGAGTAGCCGCGACCTGCTCGTCGCCGAGCAGGGCATGGATGATCGCCGGAGTGTCTCGCCCGACGACCCGAACCCGGTCCACCTCGATCGTCGCCAGGCCCGACAGGCGGGATGTCGGCTCCTCGCCCATCAGGATTTGCACGCCATAGGCCTTGGTCAGACCCTCGATCCGCGAGGCGAGGTTCACGGTGTCCCCGATCAGCGAATAAGAGAGGCGGCGGGCGGATCCCATATTGCCGACGCAGCACGGACCGGCGTTGAGACCGATTCCGATTTCGACCTTGCCCGGCCAGGACGAACCTTGCTCCGCCGGCATCGCCGAATTGAGGCGCTTCAGCCTATCGACCATTTCCAGCGCGGCGCGGGCGGCATTTTCATGCTGGTCGGGATCGTCGAGCGGAGCGTTCCAGAAGGCGAGGATCGCATCGCCGATATATTTGTCGATCGTCGCGCGGCGGGCGAGAAGGATATCGGTCATCGGGGTCAGGAAAGCGATCAGGAATCGGATGATCTCCTGCGGCGCCATTCGCTCCGAGATTCGGGAGAAGCCGCGTATGTCGCAGAACAGGACGGTCATCTCGCGCACCTCGCCGCCAAGCTCGAGGCGGCTGGGATCGGCGCTGATCCGCTTGACCAGCTCGGGCGAGAGATAGCGGTCGAAGGCGCCGTGTATGTAGCGCCGCTGCCTTTCCTCGCGCAGGAAGGTCAGCAAGGTGACGACGAGATAGCAGGCGACAAGCCCGAGGATCGGGGCGGAGGGATCGACCAGCAGATTGCGCGCGCGAAAGGCGTACCAGCTTCCGCCAGCCATCGAAGCGACCAGGCCGCCGGCGAGCAACGCTCCGGCGAAGGCTCCGCGCGCGGGGAGCAGCAAGGCGAGAAGCAGCCCCAGACCGAGCAGCAAGGTCATTTCCAGCCCCGCCGCCCAATCCGGGCGGTAGAGGAAATCCTGGAGCACCATCTGCTCGATCGCCTGGGCATGAACGACGACTCCGAGCTCGCGATCCTGGACCGGAGTCGCGACGAGGTCGCGAAGGCCGATGGCGCCGGCACCGATCAGGACGATCCGTCCGTCGAAGAGCCGCTTCATCTCCGCTGTCGAAAGGCGCCCCTTCAGCACTTTCCAGGCCGGGACGATTCGCTCGGCGGCAGGCGGCGTGTAGTGCATCCACAGCTCGCCGCGATCGGTCAGCGGCACCTCGGCCTCGCCGATCTTCAGCCCGACCGCTTCCGGTGCTCCGGCATTGACCTCGCCGCTGGCGTCGCTGCTTCTCACGATCATGCCGCCGGCGCCCTGGGCGACCCGCAGCGCCTCGGCGGAAAGCGACGGGACGAGCACTCCGTTCGCCTTGGCGAGCAATGGCGCGCGGCGGACGATCCCGTCCGCGTCGGGCCTGAGCGAGATGAAGCCGAGCCCCTTGGCCGATTTCCGGAAAGGCGCCAGCGGCTGGATCGCGCCGGAATAAGAGGTGAGGCTTGCGCCGGGATCGCTGCCCGACACGGCAAAGCCGGCCTTGGGCTCGACGACTCCGCCCGGAGGGTCATGGGTCAGGAAGAAGCCAAGGACCGAGGGCGAGGCTTGCAGCGCGTCGGCGAAACGCGAATCCGGGTCCGGAAGCGAATTCAGGGTCGCCAGCTGCGCCTCCGTCGCGCCCTGCCGCGATGCGCGCTCGGCAAGCAGGCGCGGCGAAGTCCGGTCGGCTTCCGAAAAGACGATGTCGAACGCGATCGAAGCCGCGCCAGCCTCCGCCACGGCGCGTGTGAGGGCCGCCAGATCGGTGCGCGGCCACGGCCATTGTCCGAGCTGGCGGATGCTCTCTTCGTCTATGTCGACCACTCGCACGCCGGCATCGCGATAGGGCCGCGGCGACAGCCGCTGATAGGAATCGAAGACGAGGCCGCTCGTCTGTTCGAAGACGAGGGGCATTGCGAGCTTGATGAACGCGATGATCAGGATCGGGATCAGGCCGGCGACCACGATCGTCGAGCGCCTCGTGCTCCTAGCCATGCGATTCCATCCTGTGCCCGGCATGGTCTCCCCCGCTTCCTCGCCTGGCTTGCTGGAGTAGAGACCCTCGCGCCGGGCCGAAGCTGAATGAAGTTGCCGCGAGGGTGGGCGAATGATAGCCCCCAGTCAAATGCCGGCCTCCGGGCCGAACCGGTCGTCGGCCCTCCGCTCCCGAAGGGGATGCTCGTGACGAGTAAGACGCTGCATTGTCTGCTGGGTCTGTGCGCCGCCGCCGCGCTTGCTTCCGCGACGCGGGCGCAGGAGGATCCCGACAACCTGATCACCGCCTCGCAGCAGGTCGACAGCGGCATTGCGCTCGCCCGCCACCAGATTTCGCAGGCCGATTTCCCCGGCGCGGTCGCAACCCTCGAGCGGCTTATGTTCGTCCATCCCGAAGCGGTGCCCGCGCGACTTCTCTACGTATCTTTGCTCTGCCGCCTCGATGATCGCCAGGGCGCGGAATTGGAGCTCGGCCTGCTCGCCGGCAAGCCGATCGCGGATGCCGACTGGGCCGAGGTCGGCGCCGCCTGCGGAGCGGTGTCGCGGCCGGCCGCGCCGCGGAGGAAGAAATGAGACGGCGCCCGAGCCTTTTCGCTAAGGCCGCCGCTGCGGCCGCGGCCGCAAGCCTGGCGTCTTCGCCGATCCTCGCCCAGACGAATGCGGTCGGAATCAACGCCGCGATCCACAACAAGGTCGAGATCCGCCACGTCGCCGACAACAAATTGCGGCCGGCAATGCTGCGCGAGCGGGTGCTGCTCAACGACGTGGTGCGGACCGAAGCGCAAAGCCAGCTCCAGATCCTGCTCCTCGATCGGACGACCTTTACCGTCGGTGCCAATGCGCGGATCGTGGTCGACCGCTTCGTCTACGATCCAGCGGCGAAAAGCCGCTCGATCGGAATCAGCGTTACCCGCGGCGCCTTCCGCTTCATGTCCGGGCGAACCCTGGGCCATGTGTCGGGTCCGGTGTCGGTGAACACCCCGGTCGCCACGATCGGCATAAGAGGCACGATCTTCGAAGGAGTCGTCGGCAAGGATGCGATCGAAATCGCCAAGGACGAGCCGGCGGTCGGCAAGAAGGTGAAATCGAAGGAGGAGGAAGCCTCGCTGATCGTGCTGAGAGGGCCCGGGCCACGCACCCAGGGGGACGTGATCCCCGGCGCCATCGATGTGACCGCGAGCGAGCAGGTGGTGACTCTCGATGCCCCGGGCCTCGCGGTCTATGTGCCGCGCCGCGGCGCCGCCCCGATCGGGCCGTTTGCGATATCCACCGCCGGGCTCCTCGCCCTTCAATCCCTGCTTCGGACCACGCCGGGCTCCGGCGACGGGGGAAAGGGCTCGCACGGGACCCGCAATGCGCTGATCGGAGCCGCCGGCGTGGCTGCCGCCGTGGCGGGGATATCGATACTCGGCGGCAAGAAGAAGCCGTCGAAGCAGCCCAGTCGTCCAACCGGTCAGTCATCGCCCAAATAGCGCCGCCGACCTCGCGCATCAGCCGAACTGGCCGGCGGTCAGACGAGATGCAGCGGACGACGCGTGCGGCGGCTCAGTCGCGATATGCGCCAGCAACCGCGAATTCGTGAGCTGGCTGAGCTCGACAATCGAAGCGATATGGACCGGCCGGGCCTGAATCGCCTGAAACCCGACGCGGAACGTCGGCAATTGCTGTCCGTTCACATCTGTCGAATTGCTCGGGACGCCCAAAAGAGGGGTCCCTGGTGCCCAGAAGAGGACTCACAACATGTCGCTAAATATCTGATAATAAACACGACTTTTTTAGTAAAGAGCCGCGGTACCAACACCTCTACCATCAGTTTTTTTCGTTCCAATTCGAGTCCTGTTTCGCAAAAAAAAAGTGCTTCAGAGCGGCCCGGCCGAACCCCGATTCGCTTCTCCGTTCCGTGCACTTTGGCCTGCAACCGACGCTATTTCACCCGATAGTGTCGCGCTTCGGGCAGTCGCTGCACTGCGCAACGTCGTTGGCACGGGAGCTCTATTTTGGCGGCAGCAGCGCGATACGAGGGCGGTCTCGTATTTGCGAACGAGGTATAGCCATGCCACCCGCTGGGATCGACTTCGGTGATGGCCTTGTCGGACCCGATCCTGTCGAGCAGGCCCTGTTGCGGGAGCTCACAGGCCTGCCATCTGCAGCGGTTGATCGTGCCTTGGATGCGTCTGACGTCCGGTCATCGATCGAAAAGCCGACATCGGCGTCCCGCTCCGCGGTCTACTGCTCGTAAGCCAAAGCGGTCGACGAACCCGGTGGCGCTTACCGCTGGCCGCCCCTGCCTAGCAATCGCCGCCGTGACCCTGGCGGGATGCGCCAATCATTTCGTCAACCCAGGGGTGCGGCGATCGCCCCGAAACGAATGCTTACGCATTGCGAGTAGTGAGCCCGCCGGTGCGCCCGCTCCACTCTTCAGCATCGGCTGGCAGAGCGCGGACTTCTGAAGCGACCTTACCAAGTCGGCTCCGCCTGGCGGAATCACCAGACGCCGAGCGCTGCGCCCAGCTTCTCGGAAACCGGCCAATTCTGGTCCATGGTGGCATCATAGCGGCGCGTTAATCGAATGGCCAACCGCGGTTATCGCAGATTCTCTGCTGCGACGGCACGGACGATCAGAGCGTGGGCGACGAACTTGCGACTCGCACAGCATCACCGTGCAAGGCTCGGCCACACGGCCTGATTCACGGTCTCGGTTCCCGTGGCCGCCTGGTGGGAGACTAGTCCGCGCCATTGCAACCGAGGTGCCAAACCGAATGCGCGGAAGCGCAGCTCCGAGATGTCAGCGGTCGCGAATCCCGCAGGGAAACCTACTCGAACGGTTTCATCAGCGAGGGCCACTGAACCAGAAGCCACATGATCGACTGGATCGAGGGGGAGCGAAAGCGGGCGAGCTGCGGGGCGTTGATGTCGTCCAGCGTCATCTCGACCTTGTGCAGGCTGTCTCGGGGCAGGATGTAATAATCCTTGGCCTCGAAGCTGTCCGGGCTCAGGCGCCCGATCACGAAGATGTCGGCGTCCGCGTGGCTGGCCCGACGAAATTTCCACCGATAGATTCCGGGGCGGATTTCCAGTGGGCGGACGAGATCGGTGTGAACCAGGACCTGGTCGCTTATCCTGATGCGCCGCGCGCCTCGCTCGAGCGCGCAGGTAAATCCCATGGCCGTCACGGTGGTGATCACCTCGTCGCGGAGCGCTGCCTGCCGGAGGCGCAATTCACGCGATTGGTCGCGGCCTGGATATTGCGCGCGCGGGGTGTAGCCGATCAAGGCATAGGCCTCGAGCTGGCCTCCGAATCGCGTCTGCAGGATGTCGGAGGTGAATCCCAGATTGGCGGCGTCGATCAGCTTTCTGTCGAGATAGCCCTCCCTGGCCGCCAGCGCCTTGAGCGCCTGGAGCATCGCCTCGCTGGAAAGACTCACCCTGCGCCTGACAAGCGCGATCTGAGCTTGCTCGAAGCGCTTGGGAGGGATGATCGGCGGGAAATGGAGCGGATGCCAGATCCAGTTCTCAGGCGCATGCGGCACCCGTTTGCTGTCGAGACCGAGCGAAGTCTTGCCCCACGCGCCTCGACCCGAATATTTTTCGTTGCGCAGAATCGTCCGGACCAGCTTGACGGTCCACTTCGGGTGGCGGCCCGCGGCAACGCCCTCGTCATTCAACCTCCCGGCAATCTGGGTAAATGGCAGAACCTCGTCCAGGTACATCCGGAACACCCTGCGTACGACCCTGATCTCCGCGGGCAGCCCGGCGGCGAGAACCACTCGGTCTGTCGTGATTGCCTTGCGCTCCCCGGGTGCCAGATACCCCTTGGGCTCGCCGCCTTCGCCGACCAGGAGCCGCCGCAGGCCGAAGGGCTCAGGGCCGTTCATGTGGAACCCTCTTCTCGCCAGGTTGGCCTGGCCATGATGCACCTTGACGGACAGCTCTCGGCTATACTCGCCCGCCATCGCTCGCTTGATCGCCTTGACGAGGGACGAGCTTATGCTCCCGTCATTCTCGAAGGGTTCAGCGCAGTAATGCACTGGCACCCCAGCCCGCTTGCACTTCAATTCATAGGTGGCCGCCTCGTCCGGGTCCTGGAACCTGCCCCACCGGCTTACATCGTAGACCAGCAGCGCCTTGAAGCTGACCGTGCCGGTCTCGACATCGCTGAGCAGCTGCTGGAGGCCTGGCCGGCCGGCAAGGCGAACGCCGCTCTTCCCGAGATCGGAGAAGATGACGGAGATCGCGTAGCCACGCTCATCGGCATAGCGCCTGATGACTTCCAATTGATTGTCCGCCGAGTAGCGCTGATGCTCCGTCGACATCCGCACGTACGCAGCCGCCGGGATCAGCGTCGAATCTTCGTCGTCTGCTTCCACCGCCTCGAGGGCGCCGGGCACGACCCGTGTCGATCGAACGGCCATTCAGCCCCCCCTGGCTTTGCTCGCGAGACACCGGCCGTCCAGGGCCGTGAGGTGATTATCAAGCGCGAAGCCCCCGGCAGGTGGCTCGGTGCGACATGGAGGCACTCTGGGGGGCGACGGGGCTCACGCCCAGTCGCCGACTAGCTGTCACCGTGTCGTATCTGCCGAGGACGACACACTTGCATCCCGGCTAGTCAGATTCTTGTGGCGCAAATGCCCAACTATTGCCAGTTATTCGATGTGAAGGTCGCGATTTGCTTCCCCCATTATGGCGATGTGAAGGCGGGTTTCGCGGTGTCGCTGGCCCGGATGCTGGTTTTTACCCTGAACGCCGACGTGTCGGGCCCGGATGGAGCGATCAAGGTCGAGCCGGAGGTCTTCAGCTGCTCCTCGCCAGTCCTGCCGCATGGTCGCAACACGCTGGTCGCACGGGCGCTCGAATGGGGCGCCGAGTGGCTGCTCATGCTCGATGCCGACCACACATTCCCGCCCGACACATTGCTGGTCCTGCTGGCGCACAGCTTGCCTATGGTAGGGTGCAACTACATGAAGCGGATCGCCAGGGAGCCGATAACAGAGCCCGGTAAAGGCTTGGCGCAGGTCGATCATCTCGGCCTCGGGGTCGTGCTTGTTCACCGGACCGTCCTGCAAGCGATCGCCGCGACCAATCCCGGCCCATTGTTCAACTTCGAAACGCGCGATGGCCAGCTTGTCGGGGAGGACCTGGTTTTCTTCGGCAAGGCAAAGGCTGCCGGCTATCCATTGACCGTCGATCACGATCTGTCCCGACACATTGGGCATATCGGCGAGGTCGAGCTGCGGCTCCAGTCCTGACCATCGAGCCTCCTGGCGCATCGACCGTGGCCGAATCCAGGCGCGGCGGAACTCAATGACGCGCCACAGAATTCACATTCCGCTGGAAAGATCGGTCGCGGGTCGGCCATAAATGGCCATGAAGATCGCAATCTTCCTGCCGATTCACAGCGGGGCCCATCCTCTCTTCGTAAGTTCGCTGTCCCGGCTCGTCGCCTTCACTCTGATGGTCAAGCTCGAGGGCCCGGAGGGCCCGATCGTGCCGCACATCGAGACTTTCGTGTTCTCCACCTCGAACGTCGCCTTCAGTCGCCGCAAGCTCGCCGAGATGGCGCTCGAATGGGATGCCGAGTGGCTGTTCTGGCTCGATGCCGACCACACCTTTCCACCCGACACTCTGGCAAGGCTGCTCGCTGCGGGGAGGGCCGTGATCGGGGCCAATTATCGCCGCCGCGACCCCGAGCGGGTGATCCACACGGCGGTCGGCCTAAATCATGGCGAACCCGACCTCGCCGATGGCGAAGGGACAGAGGAGATACTGCACCTCGGCCTGGGTGTCTGCCTCACCCACTCCGCGGTCTTTCGCAAGATAGGGCAGCCCTATTTCTCGGAAGAGATTCACTCCGACGGAATGACGACCATCGGGGAGGATGTGAACTTCTGCCGCAAGGCGCGCGCGGCGGGCTTCCCGATCCATGTGGATCACGCTTTGTCGAAAGAGGTGGGCCACATGGCTTTCACCGAGCTGCGCCTTCCGTAGCGAACGCTCCGGCCGCCTGTCGCGTGGTCGCCGATCATGGCGGGTCGGGCCACGCCGTCATTGCCGGCGGCGCCAACGCGGGCTGGCGCCCATCTGGTTGTCTTTTCGCCCGCGGCGATCGGACACAGCCCGGTCTTTTGGCAAGGACTATCGCGCGCAAGCGCAAATTCCGCTGGCAAGATCGCGCGCGCTTCGGCCATGAAAGGCAATGAAGATCGCCATCTGCCTGCCGATCTACCACGGAGCCGCACCGCGCTTCGTCCCGTCGATTGTCGAGCTTGTGGCTTTCACGCTGACCGCCAGGGTTGAAGGCCCTGACGGCGCGATCCGGCCCGATCTCAAGCCTTTCATGGTCAGTTCGGCCAACATCGCACACAGCCGGCGCCTGTTGGCGGAAGGGGCGCTGGAATGGGGGGCCGAATGGCTGTTCTGGGTCGACGCAGACCAGACCTTTCCGCCCGACGCGCTGCTGCGGCTCATCGCCCACGGCCAAGGCATGATCGGAGCGAACATTCGCCGCCGTGATGCCAGCGTGGTCGAGGCGACAGCAGTGACGCTGCGCGATGGGGAAGCTGTTCGGCTGCTCCCCGACGGCGACGGCATCGAAGAGGTCCTGGAGATCGGCTTCGGGCTATGCCTGACGCACGCCGAACTGTCCCGCAAGATGGATCGCCCGTATTTCGCGGATGAGATCGGCGAGGATGGGATCGGCTTTACCTCCGAGGACACGAACTTCTGCCGCAAGGCCCGCGCGGCAGGCTTCCCGATCTTCGTCGACCATGGTCTCTCGAAGGAAGTGGGCCACATGGCGGCCATCGAGCTTCGATTTCCACCCTGATGCAAGGGTGCCGCAATCGACCAGGACTTCGTGGGCCCGGCCCCCTTCAGAATGGTAACGACCGGGCTGAGCCGCGATGCTGACTGACTGGGAATTGTGGGCGGTCGCCAACCATCTGGTCGAGGAGCATGGCGAGGGCGCGCGCGGTTTCGCCGCGATGCGGCGAGACGCCCTGGCTGCCGCCAGGGATCGCGCCGGCGCCGAGGCCTGGGACCTGATAATCGAGCGGATCCAGCAGCTTCAGGCCAAGCCGTCCGGCGCGCTGCAATGATCGCGAACCCTGTCGCGGAAGCACGGTCAGGCGCGACGGAAAGGCGTTGGGCGACAGAAATCCGTGCTCACGCGAGTACCGCCTCGCCTGCCTCCCCAGAGACCTCGCAATTCCCGCTATGTACGACCCAAATGCATCAGATGAGCCAGTTCCAGGTTGCTGCGCTTGAGCAAACCACGCGAATCCCGGATATTCGGCGCACGGAATGAGTTCAGGAGGGGCGAACTCATGGAGAAGACTATCGCGCCGGCATTTGCGGTCTCGCACCCGCGATGATTTTCCTGGCGCGCTCAACCGCGGTCGTCCGCCAGCATCTTGGCAGGTGCCGCGGCGCTTCGCACGTCGAACTCGAAGGCACTTGCGTGCGCCGACCGGTTGCCGCGGGCCTCGGGGCACTGCCGGGACGGAATCCATAGCTTGAGCCGGAGCCACTGCGGCACCTGCTCGCACCACGGCGGAGTCTCGGCGTGGCTCAGCAGCCGCGCCCCCAGGGGGCGAGCGGTGCGCAGGCGCACC
>JAQGLD010000175.1 GCA_028293055.1 Alphaproteobacteria bacterium | reverse complement strand
ACAGCGCCGAGGAGATAGTCGGCAAGCATTTCTCCAATTTCTACACGCCCGAGGATCGAGCCGCCGGAGAGCCTGCGCGAGCGCTCCAGACCGCTCTGACCGAAGGCAAATATGAGCGCGAGGCATGGCGAATCCGCAAGGACGGAACCCGCTTCTGGGCGCATATCCTGATCGATCCGATTCGCGACGACGATGGCCACCTGGTCGGGTTCGCCAAAGTCACCCGCGACATAACCGAGCGCAGGCGCGCCCAGGAAGAGCTCGAGGAGGCGCGCCTCGCTTTATTCCAGTCGCAGAAAATGCAGGCGCTGGGCGAGCTCACCGGGGGAATTGCCCACGATTTCAACAATCTGATGACGGTGATACGCGGATCGGCCGACCTGCTACGGCGCGATCATTTGCCTCCGGAGAAGCGCCGCCGCTACCTCGAGGCGATCATCGAGACGGCAGACCGGGCGGCGACGCTTACCAACCATCTTCTCGCCTTCGGCCGGCGCCAGGCGCTCAAGCCCGAAGTGGTCGATCTCAACCTCAGGCTCGATGCCTTCGGCGAGGTGCTCGGCCGCACGCTGGGCGGCGCGATAGACGTGCGCCTCGATCTGGAGCCGGGATTGTGGCCGGTCGAGGTGGATCCGACCCAGCTCGAGACCGCCTTGCTCAACGCAGCCTTCAATTCGCGAGACGCGATGCCGGAAGGCGGGCGCATCGTGCTTTCGACTCGAAATGTGAGCAACGCCGGCGGCGACGAGGTGCGGGTCGCTATTTCCGATACTGGCGAGGGCATGGATCCGGCGGTGATCGGTCGCGCCTTCGAGCCCTTTTTCACCACCAAGCCGGTCGGCAAGGGTACCGGCCTCGGCCTCTCGCAGATTCATGGCTTCGCGGCCCAGTCGGGCGGACATGCCGAGATCGAGTCCGAACGCGGCGAGGGCACGACCATCAGCCTGTTCCTGCCGCGGACCGACAAGAGCCGGATCGACGAGGCCCAGGACAGTCCGCCGCAGGCGGGAGCCGACGACCGCCTCGTCCTGCTCGTCGAGGATAATGGGCACGTCCGGGAATTCGCGCAGAGCCTGCTCGAGGATCTCGGCTACCGGGTGATTCCGGCAGCGACCGGAGAGGAAGCGCTGGAGCGCCTCGCCGCGACTTCGGTCGACCTCCTCTTCTCGGACGTCGTCATGCCGGGAATCAGCGGAGTGGAGCTTGCGCAGATCGCTCGCGGGGGAAGCCCCGACCTGCCCGTCCTGCTCGCCAGCGGCTATAGCGAAGAGATCGTCGCGGGTGCCGGCGCTGCATTCGAATTCGTGCGCAAGCCCTACGATTCGTGCCGGCTCTCCGCCGCGCTGACCGCGGCGCTCAACCGGACAGATACCCTAGGCTCGTGACGTTCAGTCGAGCTGGCCGACCCCGTCGCAGCTGAAATCGAAGGCGGCCAGCCCAGCGTCGAGATAGGAAGCGAGCAGCGGCATCTCCATGAGCTCGTCGACCGAGCTTTCGGGGTCGATATCGTTCGCCTCGGTGAAGGCGTCGTCCCATTCGCTGGCATCGTAGGTGCCGCGGCCGACCCAGGCGAGCGCAAGCGTCTCGGCCAGCTGATCGTCGGCGAGATCCTCGAGGATCGCGCGAAGCTCCTCCTCGACTCCGGTGTTGAGCTCGTCCTCGAGCGAGGACAGGCCGCCGGCATTGCCGTCCTCGTCGTCGAGATCGTCGACATTGTCCGGATCCTCGTCGGGATCGGTGGCCGGCACCTGAGCTTCATTCTCGCGGGCGCGCACGATGATCCGGCACAAAGTCTCGAGCGGGGTGAGCAGATCCATTTTTCTCTTCTCCAATGGCCGCGAAACGACATTGCGCCCGGCGAGTTCCGGCGGCGCGAAATAGCGGGGGCAAGTCGGACATACCCGCCTGTCCCTTCGGTTGACCCCCGCCGCCGCGCTCCTTATAGGCCCGCCACGCCCTGCCCGCGAGGCAGGAGCGAGCCCATGGGGCGGAGTAGCTCAGCTGGTTAGAGCAGCGGAATCATAATCCGCGTGTCGGGGGTTCAAGTCCCTCCTCCGCTACCATTTGAAAGCCAGGCTCCCGGGCACGAAAGACAGGCCCTAGATCCAGCTCCTGCGCCTCGCATAGACCATCGAAAGTACCGCCGTCAGCACGAGGCCGCCGGTGACGACCAGGAAACCTCGGAACCCGGTCTCGAAGATCGCCAGCTGGAAATTCATTCCGAGCAGGCCCGCCACAGCGGCGCAGAATCCGATGATCGCGGTGATGAAGGTGAGGATCTTGACCAGGTCGTTGGTCTGCTGGCTGCTTCGCGAGGTGAACAATTCGAAGCTTCCGGTGACGAGATCGCGTGTGCGCTCGACTTCGTCGAGGGCGCGTTCGAAGCGGCCGGAGAGCGACTGATAGAAGGGTGCGGCGCCCGAATCGGTGATCAGCGCGAAATCCGGGCGGGACAGGCCGTAAAACACGTCCCGCTGGGCGACGAGCAGGGAGCGCAACCGCGAGACCCGGCGGCGCATCGCGACCATCCGCCCCAGCAGGCCCCGGCTCGACGTCTCGCGAAGCACCCTTTCGTCCAGCCGGTCGACCGAGGCCTCGACCCGCGAGACCTCGTCGAAATAGGCCCCGAGGTGCCAGTCCAGTAGCGACGCTGCGAGCGCTTGCGGCGAGAGAAGGCCGATCATCGTCTCGGCTTTGTCCTGGTCGCGAAAGCCGCTCAGGCATGCGACCGGGCCGTCATGGACCGTCACAAGCACCCTTGCGGTGACCAGATAGTCGACCGTCGGAGTCCGCACGCCGTCCTGGAGATCGCCAGCGTCATCGTCCCGCTGCGGACGGTGGTGCTGTGGCGCGGCGCAGACCCGGAGATGAAAATGGTCCCCATAATTGTCGAGGCTCGGCCGGTGCGCATCACCGCGCGAAAAGAGCTCGACCGAGCTACCGACGATCTCGACGACCCAGGGGAGATCGGGGTCGCTTCGATCGTCGCAATCGATCCACAGCAGGCTGCGCTCGTCGAGCCCATCGAGCATCTCTCGGTCGAGCGGGAGCTCGCGATCATGACCGTCCGCATCGTAGAGATAGGCTTTGACTGCCACCATCGTCTCCCAGGCGCCGCATGGAAGACCGGCGCACGCTTAACTTACATCAGCCTACCCGGGTTTCCGTGACGGGTTGATTAACGCGGCCGACAGCCGGGGTTCATGGCTTCGGCTCCGTCTCACGCCCTCCGGGAATACCCACCGGGTGCCAATACCGACGCCGCGGTCAGGATCACCCGATTTCAGCACGACAAATCCGGCTTGCAGGAGCCCCAGAGCATTCCAAGGCTCGGAGCGGGTCGCGAAAGTGTCAACTAAGCCGTTCAAAGACCTATATTATCACATCCAATCAATCCTCTATTCAGATTCCGGCTTAAGCGCTGGACATGATGGATACGGGGAGTCACTCTTCATCGTCTGAGCAGTGCGTGGTCTGCGAGTCGTCGGGGCGGGAAGACGCGTAAAGTCTATTTCTCTTCGGTTACAATGCAGGGCGCGCGGTTGCGAGGGGGGATAGTCGCGAGTCGCTTTGCGGGACGGCATTCGGTGAAGACGCACCGAAGAGGCTGAGCCCATTCGACCCGTGATCCCCGCATCTCATCGGGAGGGGACTGACGTGGCGACTATCAACGGCAACAACGGCAACAACACGCTGACCGGCACCAATGGCGACGATGTGATCAACGCCCAGGGCGGAAACGATACGGTCAACGGGCTCGGCGGCCAGGATACGATCGACGGCGGCAGCGGCAACGACACGATCGACGGCGGCACCGGGAATGACACGATCACCGGCGGCTCAGGCAACGACCATATTCATGGCGGCTCGGACAATGACGTCGTCCACGGCGGCACCGGCACCGACCAGATCTGGGGCGATTCTGGCAACGACCAGCTTTACGGCGAAGACGATGACGACATGGTCAATGGCGGCACCGGCGACGATCTGGTCGACGGCGGCAATGGCAACGACACGCTCTACGGCGACATAGGCAACGACATTATCAACGGCGGCAGCGGCGACGACACGATCGACGGCGGCGACGGCAATGATATCGTCCATGGCGGAACCGGCAATGACGATATCCAGGGCGGCGCAGGCAACGACCAGTTGTTCGGCGAGGACGGCAACGACACGATCGATGGTGGCAGCGGTGACGACCTGATTTACGGCGGAAGCGGCATCGATATCCTCTCCGGCGGCACCGGCAACGACATCATCCACGGCGGTGCCGATTCCGACATCATCTCCGGCGGTGACGGTAACGACACCATCTACGGCGAAGGCGGCGCCGACCTGATCGACGGCGGCAATGGCGACGATACTGCGGTCTACAACGCCTCGATCACCGAATTCAGCTTCTACCGGCTGGGACCGGTCTTCTTCGTGGTCCATCTCGGCGGCACCGGCAGCGAAGGCGCGGATGCCCTGATCAATGTCGAGCATCTCGTGTTCAGCGACGCGGTGATCAGCACGACCGGCAACAACGCCCCGATCGCCTTCGACGACGTGGCCGCGACCAATGAGGATGCAGGCACCTACAGCAGCGGTTCGGCGAGCGTGCTCGACAATGATTTCGACGTCGAACACGATCCTTTGACGGTCACTCCCGGCACCTTCGCCGGCACCTATGGAACGCTGACCCTCAACGCCAACGGCACTTACACCTATGTGCTCAACGCCAATGCGCAGACTCTCGCGCAGGGCCAGGTCGCCACCGACAGCTTTAATTATACGGTCTCCGACGGCAGCCTGACCGATACCGGCAAGCTCACCGTCAGCATCACCGGCGTCAACGACGCGCCGGTCGCCCATTCGGACGCAGCCACCACCAGCGAAAATTCGGCGGTGATGGTGAATGTGCTCGCCAACGACACCGATGTCGACAATGGCGCGGTGCTGACCGTCACTTCCGCCTCCGCGCCTCCCGGCCAGGGCACTGCGGCAGTGATCGGCAACCAGGTTCGCTTCGATCCGGGCACCAGTTTCGACCATCTCGCCCAGGGCGCTACCCAGGTGGTCCTGGTCAACTACTCGATCACAGACCAGTTCGGAGCCACTTCCAGCTCGACAGTCAGCATCACCGTGACGGGTACCAATGACGGCCCGGTCGCCCAGCCCGACACTGCGACGACGAGCGAGAATGCGAGCGTCGACATCAACGTGCTCGCCAACGATACCGACATCGACGACGGCGCGGCGCTCAGCGTGGTTTCCGCCTCGGCGCCTTCGGGCCAGGGCAGCGCGACGGTGGTCGGCAATCAGGTCCGCTTCAACCCGGGCAGCGATTTCGACTATCTTGCCGTCGGCCAGAGCATTGTCGTCACGGTCAATTACACGATGCAGGACCAGTTCGGTGCGCAGTCGAGCTCGACCATCGCGATCACCGTCACCGGGACCAACGACGCCCCGGTCGCGAACCCCGACATCGCCAGCACCAGCGAGAATGCCGCGGTGCTGGTCAATGTCCTTGCGAACGACACCGACGCGGACAGCGGCGCGGTACTGACCGTCACCTCAGCCTCCGCTCCAGCGGGCCAGGGCAGCGCGACCGTGGTCGGCAACCAGGTCCGCTTCGATCCGGGCAC
>JAQGLD010000098.1 GCA_028293055.1 Alphaproteobacteria bacterium | reverse complement strand
ACCACAGGCCCATGCCATGCAGGATCGCGACATGGCCGCACTCGCCGCAGGTCAGCCGGACATTGCGCCCGCGCGCGGCGGCATCGAACAGGTCGCGGAGGGGATAAGCGGTCGGCAGCTCGGACATGCGGAACGAATAGAGAACATCGCCCGCCCGCGAAAGCGATTCGGTGGCAGCCGGAGGCGCGACGGGGCTCGGCCACGGAACACCAGCAATCAGGGTTGGAAAGGCGGCCTGAACGCGGCCGGCCGGCGGTCGCGCGGGCGTGCCTGACGACGCTGATCGGCCCGAGCGTGATGCGCTGATCGTCGCTGAGCCGCGAAGTCCGGCGATCGTAGCTGAGCCGCCGCATCTGCTGTTCGGTGTCGACATCGGCAAGCCGGATCGGCGAGGCGCCCGCGTCATGGACCGGGTAGGTCTGATTCCTGCCGCAGGCCGCATAGCAATAAAGCTTGTTCGCGAGGTCGACGCTGAGCGCGATCGCATAAGCGGCTCGGACCGGCGGCTGGCCGGCGGCCTGCACCGTCTCGCTTCCGGTGCAGGTTTCGCCGAAACGCTGGGAGCCTCCGGCCAGAGCCGTGGCAGTCGCCCCGACCAGGACGAACGTCAGGAAAGCCGGTGCTGCCACGTCTTCACTCTCCTTCGCCGATGACGATCCGCACCACATCCTGTCGCAGCGTTCAAATTACAAAGCGAGGCTCGGCCCGGCGGGCCTGGAAAGGGTGGAAAGGCGGATGGCCCTGTGCCATTCCCGCAAGAGCTCGGATGGCGATACGATCGACCAGGTATCGCCGCCGGGCGGTAGCGTGGGAGTGATCGAGATGGGGCGATATCGGGCGATCGCGGCTTCGCTGGCCATCGCGGCCGGCCTGCCGACTCCGGCAATGGCGCAAGGCGGGCCGGAGAAGCAGGTCTACGAGATCGGCCAATGCATCGCCGCCAAGGATCGGGATGCGGCCGCCGCCTTGCTTCGCGACCTGCCGTTCGGAACCGGGAGCTTCACGCTGGACGGCGCCAGGCTCGGCGGTGCCGCGCGCTGCCTCGCCCAGCCGCAGCCCGTCCGGGCGCGCACGATGCGCGGCGCACTCGCCCAGGCGTTGCTGCTTCGCGACTTTCCCCGCTTCGGCATCGAGCCCCGGGTAGCGCCGCGCCTGTTCGCCCGCCTCGATCTGCCGCTCGAGCCGCGTGCCGGAGTCGATGCGCGGACGGCCAATCTCTACAAGCTCGCCGACTGCGTCGTCCGCAACCGCGCGATCGAATCCGAGCCATTGTTCCGCTCGGGTCTCGGCTCCGGGGTCGAGGATCGAGTGATCGACTCGTTCGGCCCGACGATCGCGGCCTGCCAGAAGCTGAGCGCCCCCGCCGCCATCAGCCGCGCCGACTTTCGCGGCCTGCTCGCCGAGGCCGCCTACGATGTCTCGGTGCGCTACTGGTCGGGACAGCTGTCGCCGAGGGCGAAATGAGGCCGAGGCCTCAAGCGAGTCCGTCAATTCCTCACGCAATCCTGTGCGAGGCGGCCAGTCGCTTGAAGGACGGATCGCCGATCAGCCGGTGATATTGGGGATCGGACTGCACGGCGCGCAGGGTGATCTCGCCGGCGCCTTGCGCAATCGCGAGATAGGCAATGGCGCGCCGCCGGTCGCCGAGCAGGGCATAAGCAGCGGCGACATCGTTGGCCTGACCGCGGCCGTGGTTCCAGGTGGCGAGCCTCGCGGCGAGCAGCCCGCGAAGCAGCCCGCTATGGCCTTTCTCGCCATAGCCGCGGCGTGCGGCCTCGGCCTGGGCGAGCTGGTCCGGGTCCTGCTTCAGCCGGGCGGCGATCGCCGCTTCGCTGAGGTAGTCGCGGTCGCGCCCCTCGCTCAGGTAGATCCGCGCGAGATACTGGTGCGCCGAGAAGAAATCCCGGTCGTTCGCCTCAACCTGGCGCAACAGATATTCGGCTTGATCGGCCCGATTCGAGTAGAACAGGATCAAGCCCTTGTCGGCGAGGATCGAGCGCGATCCCGGCTCGCGGCTCGCGGCGGCGGCGATCGCCCGCTCGGCCTCGTCGAACCGGCCGAGCTGGGCGAGGGCGGTGGCGTACCAGTGATAGGCCGTCGCGGATCCCGGATCGAGGCGGATCGAACGGCGCAGCGATTCGAGCCCGGCCGGATAATCCTTGCTCCAGAAAAAGGTGACGAAGCCAAGAGCGGCATGGCCTTGGGCAAGCGAGCCATCGAGCGCCAGCGCGCTCCGCGCCGCGGCGCGCGCGCGCGCATAGGCCTCGGGGGCCGGCATTCCACTGAACTCGCGGAGCAGCAGATAGCAATCGGCCAGGCCGGCATAGGCCTCGGCATAAGCGGGGTCCTCGGCGATTGCCTGTTCGAACAGCGAGCGGGCGCGGACGAGGCTGTCGGGAGTGCGCCGCTCGAGATTGTAGGAGCCGGTCAAATAGAGCTCGGTCGCGCGTGGACCCGGACGGTGCGCCGCCGCCGCGGGCAGGGCGCTCGCGCCTGTGCGATGGGACAGGACAACCCCCGCTGCCACCGACAGCACGATCGCGGCAGCAGCCAGCATCGCGATTCCGGACCCGCTCCGCCTCAGCCAGGGCAAAGCGAGCGCTTCCGTCGCCGCGCGGCCCTGCCCCTGCGCGAGCCATGCCTTGAGCTCGGCGACTTCGGCATAGACGGTCGGCCGATCCCCGCCAGGCACCCTCCGAATCGGAAGCCCACGTTTCTCCCAGCGCTGGACGGTGCGAACCTCCGACCCGAAGAAGGCGGCGATCTCCTTCCAGCTTTTCAGCCGGTCGCTTGCCCTGCCGCCGTTCACCGTAGAGGCCATGCCGATCACCAGGGCTGGAGAAGACGCTAACGTCGTCTCTTGTCGCTAAATGACGCTAACTCGATCCCGCTAACTCTCTCTAGCCTCCTAGCATGAATTGGCGACCCGCGGCCATCCGTGAAGGCGCCGGTCAAAAGCCGGGTGGAGGCATGCGAGTGGATGCTTCGTGGAGAGGGACGAGACCGTCGGCAAGATGTCGCCTTCCGCAGTCTTGGGGACGTCTCCCGCCGGTCCTGGCCGACACCGCCTGCCCCGCAATTCGCGCCCTCGGCGCTACGCTGGAGGTCGAACCCGGCACCAGATTCCTCTCCAGTTCGGGTCCGCTCCGGTGATCGGGCCCTGGCGGTCGGAAAATGAAGGGGCATCCATGGACGCCGCGCATTCGAAGTTCCGGTCCGGCCTGGTCGCGGCGATCCTGCTGGGCAGCGGTGCGGCTCACGCACAGAGCAGCCCGATCCCGGTGCCTCCGCCGGCGGACCTCACGCGTCCGCAGGCCCCGCTGCGGGCGCCGTCGGCGGGCTTGCGGGTCCAAGCGCCTCCCCCCTCCGCAATTCCGCCCGGCGCGGACACGAATATGGTCATCGTCGCTGCGATCGATCTCGAAGGAGTCACCGCCTACGAGCCTGCCGAGCTCGCGTCCGAATATTCCGGCCTGATCGGCAAGTCGGTCCCGCTCGCCGAGCTGTTCCGGGCGGCGGCGCGAATCGAGGCCCATTACCGGCGCGACGGCTATGTCCTCACCCGGGCGATCGTCCCCGAGCAGGAAGCCGGGGGCGGCCATTTCCGGATCCGAATCGTCGAAGGATATGTCAGCGACTTTGAAATCACCGGCGATCCGGGCGGCGATGCCGGAATCATCCGGGCCTATCTGGGGCCCCTGATCCAGGCCCGCCCGGTCCGAATCGCCGACATCGAGCGGGCCTTGCTGCTGGTCGACGGGCTTCCGGGGGTCGACGCCCACGCCGTGCTGACCCCCGCGACCGGGACGCCAGGCGCCGCCCGGCTGGTCGTCGAGGTCAGGCGCAAGCGCGCCGGCGGCTACGCAACCATCAACAATCGCGGCTCGCGCTTCGCCGGCCCGATCACCGGCAGCGCCGGCTTCGACATCGAAGGCCTCGGCTCAGGCGGCCATGTCGGTGGAGTCTATTTCACCACCTTCAATCGCGAGCAGAATTATTTCGAGCTTTCCGGTGACGCGCGGCTGGGCTCGGGCGGCCTGCGCGTGCGCGGCTGGACCTCCTACACGGTGTCGCATCCCGGCTCGATCCTCAAGCCGCTCGACATCGATTCGCGCTCGTTCGTCGGCGGGATCGGCGCCGACTATCCCTTGCTTCTCACCCGGTCGGCCAGCGTCTCGGCGCACGGATCGTTCGAGGTCAGCGACGACCGCACCGACATCCTCTCGACCCGATTCGGCCGGGATCGCCAGCGCATCCTGCGCTTCGGCCTGTCGGCGCAGGGGCACGACGCCTGGGACGGGATCAGCACGTTCACGGTCACCGCGCACAAGGGCCTCGACCTTCTAAGCGCAAGCCACGACGGCGATGCGGTTCCGCAATCGCGGCTGGGCGGGCGCAGCGACTTCTTCAAGCTCACCGGCACCGCGTCGCGATTCCAGCCGCTCGCGTCCGCGCCGTGGGGCGGACTCGCTTTGCAGCTTTCGGTAGCCGGCCAATATGCAGCCGACCGATTGCTATCGCTCGAGCAATTTCATGTCGGCGGCGAGTCGTTCGGGCGGGGCTTCAATCCCTCGCAATATAGCGGCGACGACGGCGCCGCCGCCGCCGCCGAGCTCCAGCTTACCCATGCGCTGCCGATCGGGCCGTTCGAGAGCCAGCAGCTCTATGCCTTCTTCGATGCCGCCGGGGTGCACGATCGCGGAGTCCGCGGCTGGACCCAGATCGATTCCTTTGGCGGAGGACTCCGGGTCGATCTCGGGCGGAGCCTGTCCGGCCAGTTCGAGCTGGCCGTACCTTATCATGGCGGCCGCCAGGTGGGCGCCCGGCTCGAACGCGGCGCCCAGGCCTTTTTCAGCCTCAGCGCCCGCTTCTGACATGGCCGCCGCGCGCCACTCCGAGGGGAAATCCGCATGACCCAGCGAAAAGGGCTCCTCCGCCCGATGCTGCTCGCCACTTCGGCGCTCGCCGGCGCCAATTTGTTCCTCGTCACTCCGGCGGGCGCCGTCCCGGTGGGCGGGCAGGTCACCGCGGGAACCGCGACGATCGGCGGAACGATGGGCACGACCGTGATCAGCCAGACCAGTCACGGCGCGGTGATCGACTGGCGCGGCTTCGATGTCGGCACCGCCGAGACGGTTCGGTTCGATCAGCCCGACGCGAGCGCGGTGACGCTCAACCGGGTCCTCGCCACCGACCCCTCGCGCATCGACGGCACGATCACCGCCAACGGACGGATCTTCATCGTCAATCCCAACGGAGTGCTGTTCGGTTCCGGGTCGCGCATCCAGGTCGGCGGCCTCGTCGCGACCACCGCCGACATCGACGATGCCGATTTCATGGCCGGCAACTACCGTTTCGGCCGCGCCTCGCCCGATTCCGACGCGCGTATCGAGAATGCGGGAACGATCAGCATTGTCGACATGGGCCTCGTCGCCCTGGTTGCGCCGCACATCGCCAATCACGGAACGATCGAAGCCGCGCTTGGCGCGATTACCCTGGCCGGGCGTTCGACCTTCACCCTCGATCTCAATGGAGACGGCCTG
>JAQGLD010000148.1 GCA_028293055.1 Alphaproteobacteria bacterium | reverse complement strand
CGGTGGCGATTCCGGCGCGGGCCACTCCGTGCAGCCCCTCGTTCCACCAATTATATTCGGGCAGTCCGAGCCGAGGGATTGCCGGCGCGGTATGGCCGGCCTGCGCTGCCTTCTCCTCCAGCGTCATCCGCGAGACGAGGTCGGCCGCGCGCTGCTCGACGCTTAGTGACGGGTTTCGCCAGGGGGCCGCCGAAGCCGGCGCGGGCGCGGGCGGCTGTGCGTGCGCGGCGGTGCAGCCGGCGACGGACGCCAGCAATGCGAGCAAAGTCCGGTTCAACAGGCCTCTCCCGATTTTTCGAATCCGATTGCGATGGTAGCGCTCCCAGGAAGCGGAGGGAAGGCGGGTGGCCCTCTCCGGTTTTTCGCGGGAGAGGCGAGGCCCAAGCGCAGCTCGGGAGGGGAGGGTCTGTATCGCGGACTCAGCAACACCCACACCCTGCCCTCTCCCGCGAAAAGCGGGATAGGGGAAAGACGCTCGCAACCTCCCGCGGAAAAGGGACAGGGTCAGCGAGTGTAAGCCCGGCCTGACACTTCCCCTCGTCGCCTTCACGGTTTCTTTGTCAATTTCAGCGACACGTCGCTTCGTGTCGGAGCGCCTTACACCGGGAGACGATGCGCGGGCGGCCGGACGATGATCCGGTTGTTCAAGCATTATGTCTCGCATGCCGTGCTGCTGCTCGGCCTGCTGGACTTCGCGCTGCTGCTTCTCGCCGGCGAGGCCGGGTGGGTTTTGCGTCTCTGGCAGATCGGTACCGACGTCGATCCGGTACGCAGGCTGCCCCACCTGCTGATCTTCGCGGCGGTGGTCCAGCTCGCGATGACCGGGGTCGGAGTCTATGGCGTCGACGCCCTTCGCTCGATGCGCATCGCGACCGCGCGGCTGGTCGTGGCGGTCTCGCTCGGCGTGATCCTGCTCTCTCTGGTCTTCTTCCTGCTCCCCGCCTTCACCTTCTGGCGGTCCAATCTGCTCTACGCGATGATGTTCGCCTTGTTCGGGCTGTTCGTGATGCGCCTGCTGGTCGGGCGCCTGCTGGGCAGCGAAGGGTTCAAGCGCAGGGTCCTCGTCCTCGGCGCCGGTCCGCGCGCGGCTCGGGTCGAGGCGCTTTCGCGGCGCCCCGGCGCCGGCTTCGCGGTCGCCGGCTTCGTCTCGATGAACGAGGGCCCGACCGCGGTCGCAGCGGTCAATCGCGCCGATATCGTCAGCCTGTCCGACCATGTCGTCTCGCTCAATGTCAGCGAAGTCCTGCTCGCGCTCGAGGAGCGGCGCAATGCGCTGCCGCTCGCCGATCTGCTTCGGATCAAGACGACCGGGGTCGATGTCCGCGAGATCTCGTCCTTCATCGAGCGCGAGACCGGGCGGGTCGACCTCGACAGTCTCAACCCGTCCTGGCTGATCTTCTCCGACGGTTTCTCCGCAGGCCGGCGCATTTCGAGCGTCGCCAAGCGCCTGTTCGACGTGAGCGTCAGCGCTGCGATCCTCATCCTGTTCGGGCCGGTGATCCTGTTCACCGCTCTGCTGGTCAAGCTGGAGAGCAAGGGTCCCGCCTTCTTCCGCCAGCGCCGGATCGGCCTTTACGGCCAGTCCTTCGAGATATTGAAATTGCGCTCGATGCGCGAGGATGCCGAAGTCGGCGGCAAGGCGGTCTGGGCCCAGAAGGATGATCCGCGAGTGACCCGGATCGGCTCGGTGATCCGCAAGCTTCGAATCGACGAGCTGCCCCAGGCCTGGACCGTGCTCAAGGGCGAGATGAGCTTCGTCGGACCTCGCCCGGAACGGCCGCAATTCGTCGCCGATCTCGAGGCGCGCCTGCCTTATTATGCCGAGCGCCATGTCGTGAAGCCGGGGATCACCGGCTGGGCCCAGATCAATTTCCCCTATGGCGCCTCGGTCGAGGATGCCCGCCAGAAGCTCGAATATGATCTCTATTACGCCAAGAACTACACGCCCTTCCTCGATTTGCTGATCCTGCTCCAGACGGTCCGGGTCGTGCTCTGGCCGGAGGGCGCGCGCTGATGCCCGCCTTCGTCGGACTGTGGAGCCATTCCATCGCGGCCCTGCTTTATGCCGCGCTCGCCTTGTGGCAGGCGCGGCACTGGAAGGATGCGAGCAATCGGCCCCTGGTCGGCGCCTTTGCTGCGACTTCCCTGTGGTGCCTGTTCGTCGCCACCCTCGGACCGCAATCGGCGCTCGCCGGCCTGGCCGAGAGCGCTCGCAATTTCGGCTTCCTCGCCTTCATGTACGCGATCCTTCGCACCGCCAAGGATGACGGCCGCCAGCGCGCGGTGACCGCAATCTATACGGTGATCGCCGGGGTGATTGGATTCCAGCTGACCCTCGCCGGGGTGCGCCCCGATTTCGAGCACAACAAGGTGGTGTGGGACGCACTGATCTCGACCTCGCAGATCCTCGGCCTGACCACCGCAGCCGGATCGCTGCTGCTCGTCCACAATCTCTACGCCCAGTCGACGATCGAGAGCCGCGACACGATCCGGCTGCCGATGATCGCGCTCGCCGCAATGTGGATGTACGACCTCCACATCAACACCGTCGCTTACTTCACCCACGGGCCGGTCACCGACCTGGTCGCGGTGCACGGCGCGGTGATGGCGGCCCTGGTGCCGCTGTTCGCGCTCGCCAGCCGGCGCAGCGCGGAATGGCGGATGCAGATGAGCCGCGCCGCGACCTTCCAGTCGATCTCGGTGCTCGCCATCCTCGGTTACCTGATCCTGATGATGACCGCGTCGCGAGCGATCGAGATCGTCGGCGGCCAGTGGGTGCGGGTCGCCCAGCTCGGCACCATCCTGACCATGAGCCTGGCGGCATTGATCCTGCTCCCCTCGGCGCGGCTCCGCGCCTGGACCCGGGTATTCCTCGCCAAGCATCTGTTCGAGCATCGCTACGATTATCGCGAGGAATGGCTTCGCTTCACCCGAACCATCGCCAAGGCCGGACAGGACGGCGCCGAACTCGGCGAGCGGGTGGTCAAGGCGATCGCCGATGTCGCCGATTCCCCGGCCGGCCTGCTGCTCGTTCCCGACGAGAATGGCCGGCTGACGCTCGGCGCGCGCTGGAACTGGCCCGACGAGGTGCCGCACGGCACCGCGGGCGATGTCGCCCTGATCCGGTTCCTCGAGCGGACCGGGTTCATCGCGGATCTGCCGGCCCTGCGCGGCGGGCTCGCCGAATCCACAGGCGAGAGCGTCCTCGTCCCTGCCTGGATCATCGGCCTGCGCGACGCATGGGCGGGGGTGCCGCTCGTCCATAGCGACAAGCTGGTCGGACTGGTCGTGCTCGCCTGCCCGCCGGTCCGCCGCCCGCTCGACTGGGAGGATTTCGACCTGTTCCGTACTGCCGGACTGCAGGCCGCAAGCTATATCGCAGAAGCGCGCAGCCAGGAGGCGCTCGCCGACGCGCAGAGGTTCGACGAGTTCAACCGCCGCTTCGCATTCATCATGCACGACATCAAGAATCTGGTCAGCCAGCTCAGCCTGGTTGCGCGCAACGCCGAGCGCCATGCCGACAATCCCGAATTCCGCGAGGACATGATCGCGACCTTGCAGAGCTCGGTGCGCAAGATGAACGACCTGCTCGCCAGGCTCGGCCGCGGGCGCGGCGCCGAAGCCGAGCCGCCGCGCACCGTCAAGGTCGCGGCCATCGTCGGAGCGATCGTCGAGACCCGGCGCCGTACCCATCCGATCGAGGCCGAAGGCGACGAAGCACTCACCGCGACCGCCGATCCGGCGCGGCTCGATCAGGCGCTCGCCCATCTCGTCCAGAATGCGATCGACGCGAGCGCGCCCGATTCCCCGGTCCGGATCGTCTATGGCGCGGAGTCCGGCGAGGCGCGGATCGAAGTGATCGACCGCGGCTGCGGCATGTCGGCCGGATTCATCCGCTCGCGTCTCTTCCATCCCTTCTCCTCGACCAAGGAAGGCGGCTTCGGAGTCGGCGCCTACGAGGCGCGCTGCCTGGTCAAGGCGATGGGCGGGCGGCTCGAGGTCGAGAGCCGCGAAGGCGAGGGAAGCCGTTTCAGCCTCTATTTTCCGCTGGGCGAGCCCCGGTCCAACTTCCACTATGAACGGATGCGCGCATGAG
>JAQGLD010000145.1 GCA_028293055.1 Alphaproteobacteria bacterium | reverse complement strand
GGGTTGAGCGGAAGATAGACTGCGCCCGCGCGCAACGACGCGAGATAGACCAAAAGCGCAGGCACGCTCTTGTCGACCTGCACGGCGATCCTGTCTCCGGGTTTCACGCCCCACGACAGGAAAAGGTTCGCGAGCCGTCCCGTCCGCTCGAGAAGCTCGGAATAGCTCAGCCGGGTCCCGTCCGCCTCTTCGATGAAGGTCCGCGCCGGATCGGACGGAAAGCAGGTTCGAAAATGCGAGAATAGGTTCATGGCGATCCTGCGCTATGCACGGACTAGGGCGCTATAAGAGCCGGCGGACCAGGACCGGCGGAAATGCCCGAACCCGCCGATCGCCGTCCGGAAACTCAGACGTCGAGATTGGCGACGTTGAGCGCATTCTCCTGGATGAACTCGCGGCGCGGCTCGACGACATCGCCCATCAGGCGCGTGAAGATCTCGTCGGCGACATCGGCCTGCGCGACTTCGACCCTGAGCAGCGATCGGTTCTCGGGATCGAGCGTGGTCTCCCAAAGCTGCTCCGCATTCATCTCGCCGAGGCCCTTGTAGCGCTGGATCGCGAGGCCCTTGCGGCCCGAGGCGAGGATCGCTTCGAGCAATTCGGTCGGCCTCCGCACGAGCACGCCCTTGGGATCCGGGACCTTCTCGGCGCGCGGAGCGACATCGCTATGGGTGTTGGGCTCGTCCTCGCCCCCATCCGGGGCTTCGTCCTCGGCGGTCGACACTGGCGTCGACCCCCGAATCGAGACGATCCGCGCCTGCTGCGCGTAGGTCGCAGCCTGCTCGCTCGCCAAAGTGTGGAGCTTGCGCGCCTCGGCCGAGAGGATGAACTTGTGGTCGACGATATGGTGGTCGGTGACCCCCCGCCAAAGGCGGCGGAGGATATAGTCGCCGTCCGCGCCGATCTCGCCATTCCAGGTCGACTGGTCGTCGCCGGCCTGAAGCCAGGCGGCTGTGGCCGCGATCGCGGCGGCCTGCCCGTCCGGCTTTAGCGCCGGGTCGAGCGCTCCGGTCAGCGCCAAAGCCTCGATCAGGCCCGGATCGTAGCGCTTCGGAACATAGCGCATCAGGGTGCGGATGCGCCGCGCATGCTCGGCGAGCGAGCGCAGATCCTCGCCGGAGCGCGGCCCTTCCCGAGTCTCGAGCACGAGCGCGTTGATCCCGGCATCGACCAGATAATCGTCGAGCCTGGCATCGTCCTTGAGATAGACTTCGGAGCGGCCCTTGGCGACTTTGTAGAGCGGGGGCTGGGCGATGTAGAGGTGGCCTCGCTCGATCAGGTCGGGCATCTGCCGGTAGAAGAAGGTGAGCAGCAAAGTGCGGATATGGGCGCCATCGACATCGGCGTCGGTCATGATCACGATCTTGTGGTAGCGCAATTTATCGGCGTTGAAATCGTCCCGGCCGATTCCGGTGCCGAGCGCCTGGATCAGGGTTCCGACCTCCTTCGACGAGAGCATGCGGTCGAACCGGGCGCGCTCGACGTTGAGGATCTTGCCCTTGAGCGGCAGGATCGCCTGGACCTCGCGGTTGCGGCCCTGCTTGGCCGAGCCGCCGGCGCTGTCGCCCTCGACCAGGAAGAGCTCGCACTTGGCCGGGTCGCGCTCCTGGCAGTCGGCAAGCTTGCCCGGCAAAGAGGAGATTCCGAGCACCGACTTGCGGCTCGCCTCGCGCGCCTTGCGGGCGGCCTCGCGCGCCGCGGCGGCGTCGATGATCTTCTGGATGATCGTCCGGCTATGCTGCGGATTCTCCTCGAGCCATTCGGCCATCTTGTCGGCCATCAGGCTTTCGAGCGGCTGGCGGACTTCGGAGGAGACGAGCTTGTCCTTGGTCTGCGATCCGAATTTGGGGTCGGGTAATTTGACCGAGACGATCGCGGTCAGCCCCTCGCGCATATCGTCGCCGGTCAGGCTGACCTTCTCGCGCTTCATCATCCCGGACTTGTCGGCATAATTGTTGAGCGTGCGCGTCAGCGCCGCACGAAAGGCGGCAAGATGGGTGCCGCCGTCGCGCTGCGGGATGTTGTTGGTGAAGCAGAGGGTCTGCTCGTAATAGCTGTCATTCCATTCGAGCGCGACCTCGATGCCGACATCGTCGCGCTGGCCGGTGACCGAGATCGGGTCCGGGATGAGCGCGGTCTTGGCGCGGTCGAGATAACGCACGAAAGCCGCGATGCCGCCCTCGTAATAGAGCTCGACCGATTTCTCGTCCTCGTGCCGCGCGTCGGTGAGGAACAGACGCACGCCCGAATTGAGGAAGGCAAGCTCGCGAAAGCGATGCTCGAGCTTGTCGAAGTCGAATTCGACGATCTTGAACGTATCCGGCGACGGCAAGAAGGTGACCTTGGTCCCCTTGCGCCCCTCGGGAGCGGGTCCTACCCGCTTGAGCGGCGCTTCGGCGTCGCCATGGCGGAAGCGCATCCAATGCTCCTCGCCATCCCGCCAGATGGTCAGCTCCAGCCATTCCGAAAGCGCGTTGACGACGGAGACGCCGACGCCGTGGAGGCCGCCGGAAACCTTGTAGGCATTGTCGTCGGAGGTATTCTCGAACTTACCGCCAGCATGGAGCTGGGTCATGATGACCTCGGCCGCCGAAACCCCTTCCTCGGCGTGGATCCCGGTCGGGATGCCGCGGCCATTATCCTCGACCGAGACGGATCCGTCGGGGTTGAGGACGATGTCGATCCGGTCGCAATGGCCGGCCAGCGCCTCGTCGATCGCATTGTCCGAGACCTCGAACACCATGTGGTGGAGGCCCGATCCGTCGTCGGTGTCGCCGATATACATTCCGGGCCGCTTGCGGACCGCGTCGAGGCCTTTCAGCACCTTGATCGAATCGGCGCCGTAGCTATTTTCGTTGGGGGATGTTGCCATATCGAGGATATAGCGACGGAGGGGGCGAAACCCAAGGAAAATGGCGCGAATCCCGCCATGTTTTCACCGGTGGAGCGAGATCCCGACATGGGGGTGGCGAAGGATGAAATCGATCGCTCTGGCGCTTGCAATTGCCTCGGCTCCGGCCGCGGCGCATGTTCCTCCGGCCGAAATCGCGCCGGCTATCTACACCGATCCCCCGCACGATGCGGCGCATCCCGCGGCCATGGAGGTGCTCCACATTCCGAGCGGCGGCGTGCGGATCAACGGAGTGGCCTACATTGCGGCCGGCGCAGGGCTGCATCCGACCCTGGTGCTGATGCACGGCCTCCCCGGCAACGAGAAGAATCTCGACCTCGCCCAGGCGGTCCGCCGCGCCGGCTGGACCGTCGTCACTTTCAACTATCGCGGTTCGTGGGGCAGTCCCGGCCGCTTCAGCTTCGCGGGCAATCTCGACGACGCGGAAGCGGTCCTGTCCTACCTGCGCGAGCCCGCCAATGCGGCGAAGCTCGGGATCGATACGAGGCGGATCGTCGTTGCCGGCCACTCGATGGGCGGCTGGGTGGCGGCGATGACCGCCGAGCACGACCCGGCGCTGGCGGGGGCGATCCTGATCTCCGCCGCCAATATGGGCGGGATGGGCCTGTCGCGCGAGCAGGAAACGGCGATGATGGCGGACAATATGGAGACCCTCGCCGGAGTGACTGCCGAAACCATGGCCGAGGAGGTGCTGGCGCATCCCGAATTCGACTGGACTCGTGACTCCGCCCGCCTCGCGCGGGCGCCGCTGCTGGTGCTCACCTCGGACGACGGGCTCGCGCCGGGCGCCGACGCGCTGGCCGCGAAGGCCGCGGCGGTGCCGGGGAGCCGGGTCGCGAAGGTCCACGCGAGCACCGACCATGGCTGGTCGGGAGCGCGGATTCGACTGGCGCAGGAGGTGATCAAATGGCTGGAGCAATTGGGGGCCGAGGGCCGGCGGAAGTAGGCGAATCCGGGCCGTTTCGCCTCACCCTCCCGCCGCTTCGCGGCAGCGAAGGCGCCACATTGCCCCTCCCTTGCAGGGAGAAGGAGGGGCCCATGCCGCCAGCCCTGGGAGGGTGAGGGCACGCCTGCCCCGCTACCGATAATTGAAGCTGATGCTGATCCGCTCGCCCTTGGAATTGCCGGACACCACCTCGTGCCGCAGCCAGCTTTCCCACAAAAACACCCGCCCTGGCGCGGGCTCCGCATAGACGAACGTCCTCAGCGCTTCTGGCGCATCCTCCCGCCGCTGAGGCGCCGCCATCATCATCGGCAGGCGCGGATCCTCGAGCTTGAGCGCGCCCGAACCGCGCGGCGTCGCGACATAGACCGTCCCCGAAACGATCGAATGCGGGTGGATATGGCCGCTATGCGCGCCGCCGGGCTTCAGGACATTCGTCCACAGACTGTCGAGCTTCGGCCGCCGCCCGCCGAGATCGAGATAGGCTTCCTCCACGAAGCGGCGGACATGGCGATCCAGCGCGCGGCGCAGATCGTCGAACGCGGGATGGCGCACCGGCAGATCGTTGAGCGAGGCGTAGGAGGTGTAGCCGGGATAGGCGTGCGCCTTGCACCAGGCGCGCCCGGCGCGATCATCGCGGGCGAGGCCGAGCGTGGCCTCCTCCAGCTCCTCCAGCAGCGCCGCAT
>JAQGLD010000118.1 GCA_028293055.1 Alphaproteobacteria bacterium | reverse complement strand
GATTCCTCGATCGGCACATTCCTGTCCCAGCGATGGAGATAATAGAGGTCGATCGTCTCGGCGCGTAGCCGCGCAAGCGATTCCTCGAGCGTGCGCCTCAGCGTCTCCGGGCGGCCGTCGATGACTCGCTTGCTGTCGACACCGGTCATCCCGCATTTCGAAGCGAGCACATATTCGCCGCGCCGCCCGCCGATCGCCTCGCCGATCAGGCTCTCGTTCGCACCGAAGCCGTAGAGCGCGGCGGTGTCGATGAAATCGTAGCCGAGATCGAGCGCGCGATTGAGCAGCCGTGCCGAATGGTCGCGGTCCGGCGGCGTGCCGTAAGCGTGGCTGAGCGACATGCAGCCGAGCCCGATCGCCTCGACCGCGAACGGGCCGATCTTGCGCTTTGTCACCATGAGAGTTCCTTCAGTTTCAAAGCCATGAATTCATCTTCTCGTCCTCCCTGTCCGCGAAGCGGATGGGGAGGGGGACCGCACGAAGTGCGGTGGAGGGGCAAACAGCGCCGGAAAGCCCCTCCACCATGCTTCGCATGGTCCCCCTCCCCATGAGCTTCGCTCACATGGAGGACGAGTGAATTTCCCATACTTGATTGGCGGCGCCTCAGCTCCAGTAGAGGCGTTCGGGATTGTCGATCAGCAGCTTGCGCTGCAGCTCGGCGGTCGGAGCGATGCGCGGGATGATGTCGACCAGGGTGCCGTCGTCCGGAATCCGATGTTCCATGTTTGGGTGCGGCCAGTCCGTGCCCCACAGCACCCGGTCCGGATAGGCCTCGACCACCGGACGGATGACCTCGACGAAATCGTCGAACGGCGGCCCCATCGGCGACAGCCGCTCCGCTCCCGACACCTTGGTCCAGATGGTCGGATGCTCGTCGAGCAGTTGCTTGAAGCGGGTGATGTCGGCGCCGTCGGGCCCCTGGGCGATGTCGGGCCGGCCGAGATGGTCGACGACGATAATCGTCGGAATCGCCTCGAGGAAGGGGACCAGCTCCTCCAATATGTCGGCCTCGAAATAGACGACGACATGCCAGCCGAGCGGCTCGATCTTCCGTGCGATCTCGAGGAACCTGTCCTTGGGTGCATTGTCGACCAGCCGCTTGAGGAAGTTGAAGCGGACCCCGCGGATGCCGCCTTCGTGCAGCGCCTTCAGCTCGTCCATCCCGATGTCGGGATCGACGACCGCGACTCCGCGCGCCTTGCCTTCGGATTTGGCGATTCCGTTCAGGGTCGCAGCATTGTCGGTGCCGTGGCAGCTCGCCTGGACGATCACATTGCGCGAGAAGCCGAGATGATCGCGGAGCGCGAACAGCATTTCGGGAGTCGCATCCTCGGGATGATATTTCGCCTTGGGGCTAAACGGAAACTCGGCCTCGGGCCCGAAGACATGGACATGGGCGTCGACTGCCCCCGGCGGCGGAGTCCAGCGCGGCTTCGAGGGCTGGTCGACCCAGGTCTTGGTGCGGCTCATGCGAAAACCTCTCCGTCCATCAACTTGCGCGCGGTGCGCAGCAGCGCTGCGGTGGCGACCGCTCCGGCCTCGTCGAGCTCGAGCACGCAGCTCATCTCGCCGGTCGGATGCTCCACCGACAGCAATTTCCGCCTTCCCTCGGGCACCATCGCCACCTCGGCGGCCGGCGATCCCGGAACCAGGCAGGCGGTGGCGACGCTGACCGCGCCGAGCACTCCGATCGAGGCGTGGGCGCGCTTGGGAATGAAGCTCCTGACCGTCACCGCGCCGCCATTGCGTGGCGGGGCGACCAGCATCATCTTGGGCACCGATTTGTCGGCGACGTCGCCGAGGTTCATCAGCGGCCCGGCCTTCAGCCTGATCGCCTCGATCCGGGCCTTCAGGTCCGCCGCATTATCGAGCGTCTCGCGATCCTCATAGCCGGTGGCTCCGACATCCTCGGCGCGAATCACCACACCGGGCATGCCGTTGTCGATCAGGGTGCAGCGCACTCCGTCGATCACGTCCGCGGCATTTCCGGTGGGCAGCAGCGCGCCGCAGGACGAACCGGCAGTGTCTCGAAACTCGAGCGGTACCGGGGCGGCGGTTCCGGGCACGCCGTCGATCCGCGCCTCGCCGTCATAGCTTACCTTGCCGCCAGGCGTGCTGATTGTCGCCACCGCGACCTGGCCGGTATTGACCATGAAGATGGTGACCCGTGTCTCGCCGTCCTGCGCCGGGACCAGCCCCCGCTCGATCGCGAACGGGCCGATTCCGGCGAGGATGTTACCGCAATTCTGGCCGTCGCTGACGATCGCCTGATCGACGAAGACCTGGAGGAAGAGATAGTCGACATCCACTCCCTCGCGGGCCGACCGCGATACCAATGCGACCTTGCTGGTCAATGGATCGGCGCCGCCCATGCCGTCGATCTGGCGCGGATCCGGCGAGCCCATGATCCGAAGCAGGAAGGCGTCGCGCGCGGTCCCATCCTCGGGCAAATCCTCGGCGAGGAAATAGCCGCCCTTCGAAGTGCCGCCGCGCATCCACATGCAGCGCGTGCCCTCAGACATATTTGAGGCCCAGTTGCTCGAGCTTCGGGCGCATGTTGTAAATGTCGAGGCCGAGCTCGCCGGCGGCGAGGCGCTTCCTTTTGCCCTCCTCGGCCGCCTCGCGCTCTCGCGCCTTGGCGAGCACTTCGCCGGCGCGCTCGCGCTCGACCACGCAGACCCCGTCATCGTCGGCAACGATCACATCGCCCGGCCGGATCGCGGCTCCGGCGCAGACGATCGGGATATTGACCGATCC
>JAQGLD010000082.1 GCA_028293055.1 Alphaproteobacteria bacterium | reverse complement strand
TCAGCGCGCGGACCTGGTGAAGGGCTTCGACCCGGTCCTGAGGCGCTGGCTTGCTCACCCGGCCTATACCGAGAAGCGGCGGGAAATGTTCCGCCGCTTCCCTAGCGCCGGGTTTCGGACAGGAAGACGAACGAATAGTCCGAAGCGTAGGGCGCCGGCCCCTGGCCGCCGTTCGCCTTCAGCACCTTGCGCAGCCCCTTGGTCTGAAGCAGCTTGAGGGGCGCGATCGACGCATAATTTGCGTGGCAGTCCATGCAGGCGGCATTCTTCTGCTGGAAGGATTCGAGCGTCGTGTTGGCGAGGATCTGGCCGATTCCGCCGGCGCCGCCCTTCGGCATCGGATCGCCCATCGTCAAAGGTATCCTGAGGCCCGGCCCCGGCGGCGTGCCGAGCGCGGCCTGCGGCCATTGCACGCCGACCAGCCGGTAATAATTGAACACCGAAGCGGCGGGGAGCAGCCCCCAGACGTAGGCGGTGACCTGGTTGGCTGGATCGGCGACCGGATTGAGCCGGGTGATCTGCATCGGCTTGTCATAGGGATCGCAGACCATCCCCGATGTCCCGCAGACTCGCGGCGGCAAATCGTGCTTGCAGCCGTAGGTCGGATCCTTCTTCGGGTCGCAGGTCGGATTGAAGAATGTGAAGCCGGGCGCGGGCTTCCGATTGGGGTTGGGCGGGAGGACCGGCGGCGAGAATCCACCATTGGAGGCCTCGTCGGGGCTGTTGTCGATCTGCTCGAACGTGGCCCAGACCCAGGGCAGCTTCGGAAAGCGCTTGCGGGCGATATGCAGGCCGACGAGCCCAACGGTGACGGTCCGCCTGGTCTTGCTGACCGGATCCTGGATCTCGGCCTGCGCGGTCTTGTAGCGATAGTCGAGCTTGTGGTCGGCCGGAAGCGGAGTCCAGGCCGCCTTGATCTCCATCGCCCCGACACCTGCGCCATAGGCGGCTATATTGCCGGCGCAGTCGGTGTCGTCCCACCCGGCCTGGATCCCGGCGGGAAAGTTGAGCCCGCCGCGCAACGGCCCCTTGGCCGGCGGCGGACCGTCCGAGATGATCTTGCCGGGCTGGCTGGCGCAGGCGAGCTGGCCGGCGGCGGTGGTCAGGTCGAAATTCGCCTGGGTGATGAACTCGAACTCGTCCTGGTTCATCATCACTTCGTAATAGGTGACGTCGCCGCGCTGGTTGGTCAGCCAATGGTCGCCGCTGCCCGCCTGGGCGATATCCGAAAGATCGATATCGCCGAACTTGGAGGTGCGGGTGAGCTGCTTCACCGCGGGTCTCTTCGCCTGCCAAAGCCCCTTGAGCGGCGCGGTGCCACCGAACACATTGGCAGCCTCGAGATAGGTCTCCCAGACCTTCGGGCTCATGTCGCCGGGAGTTCCGAAGCTCGACCAGGCGGCGTTGCTCGGCTGGCCGGGATGGAGCGGATCCGCCTGCCAGTTCAGCGCGATGAACGCCTGCCAGGCCGAGCAATCGACCTGGGACTGGTTGCCGCCCGGCGCCGCGGGCAGGGTCGACGCCTGGCTAGGCGTGAGCTTGCCGCAATCGAGGCCCGCCTGCGCGCCTGCCTGCGCGCCCGCCTGGGCGTCGGCCTGGTTGCCCGGCTGGGCGCCGCGATGGCAGCCGGCAAGCCCGGCGCCGCCGAGCGCGAGTGCGAGGATTGCGGCACCGTAAAGCCGGCCGTGGTGGCTGCGATTGGATTTCATGACATGTCCTCCCCTGCCGCGCGCCCCACGCGCGGTTGCTCGTGCCGGTGCTTGCTGGGAGATTGGACTCCACGATCTCCCGAGGACGGCGGACACGCCGCTTTACAGCCTCGCGCAAGTGCGCAGTTTCCGGATCAGGAACAGCCGGAGACTCCGCCCGATATCGGCAAGTATTGCGCAAATCCCCGGCAAAAGAAACCACCTTCGAGAACTCGAAGATGTCGCTCTTTTTGGGTACGGAGGTATCGGCCCCGGCACCGCGGCATGCGGCCCGCGCGAACCGGTCCGCGGCCGCGCGACGGTCGCGGAATCGGCCCTCACCGCGGTTCACGCCCGCTACGGTAGAAATACGCAGAGCGGATTAACTTTATTTTGCATAGCCTTGGCTAGTCAGGTGGTCCCCCAGTCGACGACGGAACCCCCATGCCGAAGTTTCGCACCCCCGGAATCCGATAAGTGGCCTTGATCCTCATTGCCGATGACGACGAGCTCGTCGTCGATCTCGTGCGCGACGCGCTCGGCGCCCGCGGCCACGTCGTCGGCGCGGTCGACGACGGACGGCAGGTGATCCAGGTCGTCCAGGTCAAGCGGCCCGCTCTGGTCATCCTCGATTGCATGATGCCCGAAGTCTCCGGAATCGAGGCGCTGCACCAGATCCGGATGTCGCACAGCTGCTACGCGACTCCGGTCTTGATGCTCACCGGCCGGCGCGGCGAGGCCGACGAGGACATTGCACTACGCGCCGGCGCCAACGATTATCTGCGCAAGCCGTTCGACCCCGATCAGCTGGTCTCGCGCGTCGAAGCCTTGCTCGCCAAGGCGGAAGCGGATTCTGCGCGGCGACCCCCGGCTCCGCCGCCGAGCGAGCGCCGCTGGGGCCAGCGCTGATCGATCCGCCCGGCCGCATCCGGCCAGCATCTTTCGAGGAATTCTAGTCGTGCCGACGATGGAAGCGCGCGTCAGCCGCGCAGCGATGACCGTGCGGCTGACCGCCGCGAGCTTTGCGACAGCGGTCGGTCTGGTCGTCCTGTCCGGGTGGGCCTCGGGCCACGATTCGCTGACCCGGCTGATCCCGGGGCTCAGCGCAATGAATCCGGTGACCGCGCTCAGCCTGATCCTGGCCGGCGCGGCGCTCGGCTTCAGGCCACGCGAGCGGGCCTATTGGGTGCGCTTTCTAGCCGGCCTGGTCGCCCTGATCGGAACGGCGAAGCTCGCTCAACTCGCGTTTGGCATGCCGGTCGGCATCGATCAGCTCCTCTTCGGGGGAGAGCTCGGCCGAGCCGCCGATCTTCCGCCCAACCGGATGGCCCCGAACACCGCCTTTGCACTGCTCTTGCTCGGCGTCGCTCTGTGCTCGAGCGGCGCGCGCGACAAGAAGCTGCTCCTGCTCTCGCAGCTGCTGAGCATGATCGTCATCGGCATCACCCTGTTCGCGGTGATCGGCTATTCCCTCAACCTGGT